>DAOWJU010000138.1 GCA_030640215.1 Desulfuromonadales bacterium | reverse complement strand
TTTCATTCTGGTTCCCGATGCTAGTTCAATAATCTGCTAGATATGGTACTCAATCGGTTTTTCTTCAATCCGGCCAAAGCTGGCTTTATTCCAGGCCCGTTCATGTAAGTAATAGAGCACCAGCTTCGTGAAAACTTCGACAATTCCGATAGACAGAGCCATAGAGACATTACCGGTCACAATAAAAGCGATTACCATGGTATCCACGGTGCCAGTTATGCGCCAGGAGATGGTTTTTGCTAGACTTCTTGTGGCCTTTTCCTTCACTTATACCTCCGTTACTGTATGCGCATACGCAGCGAGACAACCAACGCACACTTATACACAAGACAGGTAGACTTTTATCACAGTATACCCCATCTGTAAATGGGTATTTATTAGGACACATACTACGATATATCAATAAGGTACGTTATTAAAAATAATTCTGCGTGGTTGAGCATACACACAAAAAAGTTAACGTAAGAAGGAGGCACAAACAGAAGGGATTAACACCTTGGGGCGACAAGACAAGGACAGGATACAACGAGACAAGAACAGAGCCTCTGTGGAGGACTTAACCTAAACCTTCACGGTCTTGTAGAGGAAGTTTTTGAATTTATAGAAACTGCGCTGTTCATCTTCATCCTTGCTATGTGGGTCGCAGGCTTTGAGCGCAAAGGCGATATCAGGCATGTTCCTGGCACCAGCGCGGCGGGTCTCTGCAATCAATGCCCGCACGGTATCGCGCGTCAACTGATTATCGGTAAACGGCCTGTGAACCAAACTCCAGAAATCACCTGTTCCCGATTGCAGGGCGGCCTGAATAAGTCGCAATGGGTCCCGCTCCACTGCTTTAACAAGTGCTGGCTGCTGCCCCGAAGCCAGAGCCCGCTGGAGATCCTCAGCCGAGATGACCGAACCTTGCCTGAAGAGCAGGGCGCGCAACAGGATCGAGCGCAATTCACGGATATTGCCCGTATAGTCATGCCGGGTAAGGAGCTTTTGCGCCTCAGGACTGATGACCGGGACCCTGTCGACCGGCTCGTCAGCCAGGCGATAAACCCGGTAGAGCTGACCGAGGAAGTGAACTGCGAGGTCGGGGATGTCCTCACGTCGTTGATTGAGTGACGGTACGGCAATGGTCAATTCCGACAGACGGTGATAGAGATCAGCACGGAAGCGGCCTGCGGCGATCAGGCTCGGTATATCCTGGTTCGTTGCGGCCACCAGCAGCACCCGGGCAAAGCGAGTCTGGTTCTCACCAAGGCGGACAAAACCACCATTATCAAGGAAGCGCAACAACTGCACCTGGGTCTTCGGGTCAGCATCGCCGATCTCATCCAGAAAGACCACACCGCCGCTGGCTTCTTCGATTATGCCGTGCCGGTCAACATGGGCTCCGGTAAACGCCCCACGCTTATGGCCGAAGAGTTCCGAGTAAGTCAACTCGCCGCTGTAGGCAGCGATGTTGGTCTTGGTGACCGGCAACTCCCCCACCGCACCAGGACGAGCTCGATACATCTCATTGAGGCGGGTATAGATATTGTTAAAGAGGAACTCCTTGCCGCTGCCGGTATCGCCGGTGATCAGCACGGTCGGCAGGCCCAGTGAAGCTTCACGCAGATCGGCCTGCTGCCACATGAGGATCCGGCGGAACAGAGGTGGAGCCAGGGTTTCTATGGTCGAGACAAGCTCTTCCGCTTTACTTGAGTTACCGATGATATTGCCGAGCCGATACGATGATATTTTTGGGTCACGATAAGTAACATCGGTCTGCAGGCGCTGCACCTCGGTTGTCAGCCGCTCAATCTGCAACAGACCAGCCAGGTGACGGGCAATCATCTGCACTATAATCTGCAGAATACGCTGATGCTCATAGGTAAAGTAGTGTGAAGTCAAACTGCTCAAACAGACCACAGCCAGAACCTTCTCTTCAATTGTCACCGGCACGGCAATTTCGCTACGGATCTCCCGCGTCACCTGCCGGTAAAAACACTCTCCGGACAATTCTTGAAAAGCATCATCGACGATCATCGGCTGCCGTGAGGATGCAACATAACCGGTCAGACTGCGCTCGGCAGGTGACAGCTCAGCGCCGCCAACAGGCATAATCGGGATATTTTTCTTCAACCACTCTTTACTCTTGGCACCAATCAGGGTGCCGTTTTGTTCCTCGACAATCAGCCAGGCGTCACCGTCGCGTTCCTGAACCAGGGCGATGCTACCGGTGTCGGCGCCAATCAGCTCTGTGGCTTTGGCAAGCACCCGGTTCAGGAAAGGCTGGGTTCCTTCAAAGCGTTCCTGAAGCAGATCGTTGATTTCCGAAAGCACCTGAATCTCCATGTGCTCATCGCCGATTTCCTGAATCACCCTTCCCGCCATCTCAGCATGGGCTTCGAGCAGGCCTCGTTCGAAATCACTGAAACGATATGGCTCCTGGGTAAAATAGTTGACCAAGCATTTGATCCGACGGGTACGACCATCGTAACGTGGCACCACATAGAGGGAGGTCAAGCCAATTTTGTCAGTAAGATAGCTTTTTTGCAGGGACTGTGCTTTGAGACTGGGGAAATAAAGGGGCCGCAACAAGGTCTCATCAGTAATCACGCCATCTTCACTGATGTATTGTGAGAGCAACGACTTACCGGAGCTTAAGTCTATCAGCTTTTCATCCTCATACAGGCGCTGTATCTCGCGTTTCTGGGCGTAAGAAGCCAGCACCTGCAAACCCTGCCCTTCACCTTCAACGCCAATCCGTGACGGTACCAACACCGACGCCAGCGAGAGTTTGTCGATCAGACGCACCGCAGAACGCACCATGGTGCGAGCGGCTTCTTTCTTTTTCGATTCGTCAATGCGTCGCGCAACGATGATCTGTTGGTGGTATTTGCGTGCCTGATCAAGAACCGGCGCCACCAGCGCCAGGAAGTCACGTAACGCCTGGCGACTCTCATCATTGAGCGTGTTGCCGGACCGCAAGCTGTCAACACAGAGAACCCCGATAGAGCGTCCCTTATGCACCAGCGGCAACTGGGTCGAAGCCATAAGACCAAAATCTTCGGCAAGCTGTCGCGCTTTGGCCGACAATTGCTCCCGGTCGGCAAACTCGGTATCCTGCTGCTCTATGTAGACTCTGGAGACCAGATAATTTTCATCGGTGAGTGAGAAGACATGACTGCGTACTGTCTGCCGGACACGGCCGGTTGCCAATACACAGCTCAGAATGCCACCGGTTAAATCCTCGAGATAGAGCCGAAAACGCGACTGACTTGTGATCAGGGGAACTACTTCGCCGATTTCATGCAGGATATCAGCAAGATTTTCCTTACCGTAACTCTTGATCCTCTGCAAATACTCTTCGACACGTGCCGGGAAACCCATACAAACTCTCCTTGAGTAGTTTTTCTACACGCTGAGTTTATCCTGTTTACCGACAGTGGTCAAAAGATGCTGACAAAACGATTAAGGGCGGCCATTTTCAGGCCGCCCTTAATATTGATATTGCCTCCAGCAACGGCGGAGATTAATGCCCACCACCGTTTAAAAGGGCCAGGGCAGCTAAGACAGCAGTCACTGTTGCAAGGACGTAAAGAGCTCGCGCAGTGGAGAGTAGATATCGGTTTACAGCAGACTTCTTCAACATACAGAACCTCCGGGATTTATTCTGGGTAAGAACTTACAAACCAAACCGTCAATCAGATCGATGATAATATGCGATATGCGGCACCACATGTCAATAACTAATTATATTGATTTTCGAATTGTTCTTCAAAGGTTTACGACTCGAAGGCCCTGAATAACACGACCCTGCGCTTTCCCGTTGCGCAAGATCTCTGAGCCACTATAATGCTTGGGAATTTTTATTTTCAACCAGGCCACGATTTGGTCGAGGATTGATCGGAGAGGTTATGGAAATCGAACAGGGTGCAGGGAAGATCGCCAAGTGTTTACGTCTGATGCTCAATGACAAACCAGGTCACCTGGCGAGCGTGGCGAATGCGATTGCAGAGCAGAACGCCAGTGTCGGCGATATCCACCTGATGCGGGTTGGGCGCAAATACAACACGCGTGAAATCGTCGTCTACGTAGATTCCGATCAGCAGTTTGAGGATGTGGTTGATGCCATTGCCAGTCTGGAAGGTATCATCGTCGAAGACGTAATCGACCTTGTCCACCAGATACACGAGGGCGGCAAAATCGCAACCAAGAGTCAGGTGAGAATTGAGACCATCACGGACGTGCGTCAGATCTACACGCCAGGAGTCGCTGTCATATGCAAGGACATCGAACGCACTCCAGAGCTCGCTTACCAGTACACTTCGATCCCGAATCAAGTTGCCATTGTGACCAACGGTACGGCGATTCTTGGCCTCGGCGACATCGGTGCCGTTGCCGGCATGCCGGTTATGGAGGGCAAAGCTGTACTCTTCGATCACCTGGTCGGCGTCAGTGGCGTACCAATTCTCATTCAGAGTCATGACCCTGAAGTAATCATCGACACAGTGCGCAATATCGCACCAACTTTCGGCGCCATCAAACTTGAAGACATCAAGGCTCCGGAATGTTTCGAGATCGAGGACACCCTCGATGCGGAACTCGACATTCCTGTCATGCACGATGACCAGCACGGTACAGCGGTCGTCGTCCTGGCGGCTCTGCTCAACGCGACTCGCTTTTCCGGTCTGATGCTGAACAAATCTGTGGTCGGCATGGTTGGCCTGGGTGCTGCGGGCATGGGAATCAGCAAGCTACTGCTTTCCTACGGTGTCAAAGAAGTGATTGGTGCCGATCTTGATGAGACGGCCTGTGCACGACTGGTTGCTGCAGGCGGCAAAGAGGAAGCCTTAGACACTGTGCTGAAGAAAGCCCATGTCATCATCGCGACGACCGGCTGCCCTGGCCTGATCAAGCCGGAGATGGTACGTAAAGGGTCAGTAATCCTGGCCCTCTCCAATCCGAATCCGGAGATCACCCCGGACCTGGCCATACAGGCGGGGGCTTCATTTGCCGCTGATGGCAAGAGCGTCAACAACGCTCTGGCCTTCCCCGGCATTTTCCGTGGCGCTCTGAACGTTCGGGCAACAACAATCAACAACAAGATGAAGATCGCTGCGGCCAAGGTTATTGCCAAGCATGCTGAAGAGGATGAATTGGTGCCGTCACTGCTTCATCCCGATGTTCACAGGGATGTAACCGCCGCGGTCGAACGCGCGGCTCTTGAATCGGGGGTCATTAAGCACTGGGATTGATTGTTGGCAGATTGACTGCCACCGTCACCAAAACAAATTTACCTGTAGGGGCTGCCGCTTGCTGCGCCCCTACAAACCAAACCGCTTCAGCACCGCATCGGGAGCCTTGTCGTAATGACTGAACTCCATAGTGAAGGAGCCACGTCCCTGAGTGGCGCTGCGCAGTTCTGTCATATAGCCAAACATCTCCGAAAGCGGCACACGGGCATGGATAAGATCAACCACTTCCCGAGATTCCATTCCTTCGATACGACCACTCTTTTGCTGTAGAGTGCCAAGGACCTTGCCTGAGAATTCGTTTGGCAAAGTAATCTCCAAGGCCATCACCGGCTCCAGCAAGATAGGCTTTGCCGCGCGGATCGCCAAGGTCAAGCTCCTTTGAGCAGCGGCACGAACGCCGAGGACAGTGGTCACTCCTGAATCAATTGGAACTTGCTCAACAACGACATTCAGGTCAACCATCGGGTAACCAATCTGCACGCCGGCTTGAACAGCCATATGCAAAGTCTCATCGAGCGCTGCGAGAATATCTGCTGCCAGGCTTGATGTTTCTAGCGTTGGCAACAGAATCTCAAGACCAGCACCACGCTCACGCGGAGTGACCCGCAGAGTGACCTCGCCGCGTTGTAATTTGCCATCGATCTCCCGCTCAAAAATTTCTCTGTGGACAGCCTCGGCAGAGATGCTCTCGCGATAAACAACCTGCGGCCTGCCAGCATTGACAGCGACGCCAAAATCGTCAACCAGGCGTCGAAGCACCACCTCAAGATGCAGTTCGCCCATGCCGGTCAGAACCGTCTGGCCGGTATCTTCATCTTCCCGCACGCGAAAAGTCGGATCTTCCCATTGCAGTTTTTCCAGTGACAGGAGCAGCTTGTCACGATCCTGGATCTGCTTCGGTTCTACCGCCAGAGAGACGACTGGCTCGGGGATTTCAAGACCTGCGAGCAGTAAAGGCTGCTCAGGAAAACAAAGGGTATCACCGGTCAAAGCATCTTTGAGACCTGCTGCTGCGACAATATCTCCAGCACGAGCGGTATCGATCCGTTCACGCTTATGGGCATGCATGCGAAAGAGTCGCGCGGCACGCTCCTGAACGTTACGGGTGGAATTCAACAGAGTGGCACCTGCCTTGAGTTCTCCGGAATAGATGCGCAGGTAAGTTAACTTGCGGCCATCATCAGAAAGGACCTTGAAGGCCAGAGCACAAAAAGGGCCACTGGCATCACAGGGAAGCAGGAGATCTTCTTCACCCAGCTGATGCGCCGGGACCGGCGGCAGATCAAGGGGCGAAGGCAACAGCTCTGTGACTGCATCGAGTAACGGCTGGATCCCCTTGTTGCGTAATGCCGAGCCGAGGAAGACCGGAAACAGCTGCCCAGCCAGGACCCCCTTGCGCAGAGCAGGTCGGATTTGCTCTGCGGTAATTTCTTTACCATCCAGGAAATCTGCGAGCAGTTCATCATCCCAGTCGGCGGCGGCCTCAACCAGGGCTTCGCGGGCCTCGTCAACAGAGGCCTTGAGTTCATCGTCAATCGGTACGCAGGCGACTGCCGCACCAAACTCACCTTCGTCAAAGGTCAGCACGCAGCCTTCGAGAAGATCGACAACGCTGCTAAAGTCACCCTCTTCCCCCACCGGCAACTGCATCAGCACCGGACGGGCACCAAGACGGTCCTGCATCTGCTCAAGCACCGCCTGGTAATCCGAGCCGACCCTGTCCATTTTATTAATCAGACAGATCCGCGGCACCTTGTAACGATTCGCCTGGTGCCAGACCGACTCACTTTGTGGCTGCACACCTTCAACAGCACTGAAGACAGCAATAGCTCCGTCCAGAACTCTCAGAGAACGTTCCACTTCGATGGTGAAATCGATATGTCCCGGGGTGTCGATCAGGTTGATCCAGGTGTCCTGCCAGCGACAAGTGGTGCTGGTCGCAGTGATGGTGATACCGCGATCCTGCTCCTGGGCCATCCAGTCCATGGTCGCCATGCCATCATGGACCTCGCCCAGCTTGTGAATTTCGCCGCAGTAATAGAGGATACGCTCGGAGACAGTAGTCTTGCCGGCATCGATATGCGAAATAATGCCAAGATTACGGACCTGATTGAGTGCTGATTGGTTCATGACGAGGCACCATCGAGGAAGGGAGAGAATCAGTCCGCAAAGCCCTTGCGAATCAGATAGAGGTCGTCCATATTGAGATCGTTGAGCTCGAAATATTCACGCTCCAGCTCTTCAACATAGAAACGATCAAGGCCACTGTTGTCGAGAAAATCCTCACGCAGACTAGCGTCGCGCTCGGCGATGATTTTGGGCAGCAGGTTGTGCAGATAAATGGCTTCTTTTTTGATATTCACGACAACATTATGGAACTGGGCCAGCGGGATATCACCGGTATGCAGGCCCTTATTGTAAAGCTCATCGGCCACTTCAACCAGCAACTCTTCCTGTTCCAGCCGAGTATTGTACTTTGAGTAAAAGTTGCGGATACGCTCTTTGACATGGGCGAGCAAGGTCGCATTGAGACGCTCTTCTTTTTCGAGGAGGTGCAACCGATCGACCAGGGCCTTGATCGTCAGACGACTATCCTCGATCAGCGCCAAACCCTTTTGCAGGCAGACAACCTTCTTGCGCCCAAACTGACCGAGATACTTGTTTTCAAAGACCTGCTTGAAAAAAAGCTCCTTCCAGAGTTTCGAGTCAAGCTCATCAAAAGCCTTCTTATTGCCCAGCAGACTGCGAATCTGCTCTTCAGCAAAGTGGACATTCTCCATGAAGGCCAACTCGTTGATCACCGCTGAAGTGTTATCGTAGCGATCAAAGTAGGTAATGATGTAGGAGAAATGTTCGAGCAGGGTGAGATCGGCCCCTTCGTGAATCTTTTCATCGCACGCCTTACCGGTTTCAAGCAGGATGTGCTCGAAAGTATGGTCGCGGTTTTCACTCGCCTGCCGCTTGGCATGCAGCAGCAGCGACATATCCTCGGAGTTGATAAGAGCATCGATCTGCGCGTCAGCAAAAAAGATCCCTTCAAGCACCTGCCTGGTTTCGGCCAGATAATCCTGCTCGTCAAGGTCGACCAGCTTGTCATGCTTGAGCATCTTGTCGAGCGTATAGAAGAGCGCCGCAGGAATTTTGTTGCGCACCGATAAGGTTTTCAGGCGGGTCAGGCGGGCGTTCTCCAGCTGGTTAATGCTGCCCTTGAGGTTGCATTCAATCAGGATATTCTTGTACTCATCAACAATCCTCTGGTTATCCGGATGTTTGTACATGACGTCGATGCGTATGCGTTCCTGCTGATACCTGTCGATCTCGAGTTCGTCTGCAAGTTCCTGGAGTTTTTCAAATTCGTAATCCGGAATCGCTTTGTATTCGAAATAGAGGGTCTTGAAGGCATCATGGTACTGCTTATGTTTTTTGTGGATCAACTTGATCAGATAGAGAGAGCTGCGGTGACCGAGCATGCCGTAGATCTCGTCGAGCAGCTCTGAATCGTCGCCGAGCCCGACATCGGCTGAACGCTTGAGGGTTTTGCCAAGCAGTCGAGCAATATTCTCCTGTTGCTCCTGCATCGTCCCGGAAACCGATCCGGTCATAAAAAAGGAATAATTGACCGTGGCGTTACCCTCGAAAAAAAGCTGTTCATAGCTGGTCTGGCCATCCGTCTGCGGCGTGAAATCAAGCTGCCCGGCATCCCCCTTGTAGAAGGTTCCGTAAAGAACCAGGCGATTACGAACATCGGTTTTCGCCAGATCGGAGAGTGGCTGGTCGACGCCGAACATGTACTCACAGAAAGAGCCGCCGTTACCACGATGACTGATCTGCTCAGGCTCAAGAATGAATTCGTTGCCAGGCGAAAAAAACCGCAGATCGTCGCTGGACGCTTCGAAGAAGTAACGGCTGTAAGCATCACGAGAAGCCGCCATCGCGAAATATTCGATGGTGTCATCCAGATGGCCGTGCAGGCGTATTTCCTGATGTTTCGACATAGTTTCCTATTCTTATAACCCTGGCAAAGGCAAGGTTATGGTCTGCCCATCATAGGCAAATTCAACACCTTCAGGGAGTCCTGTGGAGTGCCGCGCATAATCAACATCATGGGTGAGGTGCGTCAGCAAAGTTTTAGGGACCCGTAATTGACTGGCGACCTCAATCGCTTCGCTGATGCTGAAGTGAGAATCATGGCCACGGAACCGCAAAGCATCAATGACCAGCACTTCCAGACCCTCCAGCAACGCCCAGGATGATTCGGGAATCGCGCTGCAATCGACCACATAGGCCAGATTGCCGATCCGGTAGCCAAGTGACTCGCCCGGGCCATGCATCAGAGGAATCGGCATCACTTGCTGTCCGAACAGTTCAAACGGCCCGCTGACCTCATTGACTTGCAGACGTGGCCGATATCCCGCAACATCCGCTTCGCTGAAGATGTAGCTAAAGAGTCCCTGAATCCGGTCGAGTACACCACGCGCAGCATAAATCGGGATCGCATTGCCAGTCCGCAGCGTGAAGGTCCGCAAATCATCAATCCCGTGCACATGATCGGCATGAGCATGGGTGTAAAGGACTGCGTCAACGTGCTCGATGCCTTCACGCAACGCCTGCTGGCGAAAATCCGTTGCAGTGTCGATCAGAATCTTATGGTCCGCCCACTCAAGCAGCGCACTGCAACGGGTGCGGTTGTTGCGCGGTTCAGTCGATAAGCAGACCGCGCAATGACAACCGAGAACCGGCACACCGGTACTGGTTCCCGAGCCCAGCACGGTCAGCTTGAGAACCGAGTCGGTCATATCTTGAAGGCCCCGACCTCCTCTTCCAGAGTAGAGGTCAAGCGGGTGAGCGTCTCAACCACATGGTCCAGCTCTGCGGTACGACTGGCGTTATCTTCGGCAACCTTATGGACACTACCGACAGCATCAACAACATCTCGGCTACGCCTGGTCAATTCACGGGTGGCATCGTCAATAATCGAGATCATTGCACGGATCTGCTCCATACTTTCGTTAATCTGCCGACTGCCCTTGGCCTGCTCACTGGTACTCTGTTTGCCATGGGCAGCAATATCGCGCATCGACTCGGCACCTTCGGCAAGCTGACGCGCCCCCGAGGTCTGCTGATTGATTGCCGAGGCAATCTGTTCGAGCATGGCAGAGACCTGGTTCATGGAATCGGTCACCTGGCGGCTACCACGCGCCTGCTCTTCTGTCGCACGAACAATGCCGTTAACCTGATCCATCGCTTTGAGGGTACTGCTGCGGATCTTCTCCAGGGCAAGGCTGGAGCCTTTGGAGCGTTTCACCACCTCGTAGACCTGCTCGCTGCCCGCCTGCATTGCGACAACCGCCTCCTGGGTGCCCTCCTGAAGGTTGGTAATGATCGTGCTGATTTCACGGGTAGAAACCGCACTACGCTCAGCCAGCTCGCGGATCTCATCGGCGACCACGGCAAAGCCCTTGCCATGTTCACCGGCCTGGGCGGCGATAATTGCGGCATTCAAAGCCAGCAGACTGGTCTGGTCGGCCACTTCATCAATAACGGTGAGAATCTTGCCGATAGCACTCGACTGGTTGCCAAGCTCCATGATCGCATCACTGGCCCGATCAACAGTCTGGCGGATTGATTCAATGCCACGGATTGTTTCATCGACGGTCTGCATACCACTCTGGGCATCTTCAGCCGCTTCACTGGCCAGCTTGCTGGTCTGTACGGCATTCTCTTCGATTTCCTTGATCGAGGCATCCATCTCCAGCATAGAGGAGACCGTTACCTCGGTAGAGGAAGAGAGGATGCCGACATTCTCTGCCACTTCCTGACTCGCCACAGACATTTCATTAATCGAACTGGTGACCGTATCTACAGTGGCAAAGAGCTTCTCCATCTGCGAGGCAATTTCTTCAATCGTCGCACCCAGTTCAAGCGTTGCCGACGAGCTCTCTTCTGCCGAACTGACCAGGTTGCCGGTACTGTCGGCAATGCCAACAGCGGCTTCATCGATACCCTCAATCGCCTTGGAAGACTCTTCCAAGGCTTGCGACTGACGTACTGCCCCCTCCATGACTTCATGGGAGGAGCTGCGGATCTGTTCATTTGACTTGGCCAGATCCGTCGTTACATCACGAATACGACCTACCATCTCACGTTGTCGAGTCAGAAAGCCGTTGAAACATTCCGCTAACTCGCCGATTTCATCACTACTGCGCACCTTCAGTTCCCGGGTCAAGTCACCACCACCAGCGGAAATTTCACGCAGGTTTGTGACAATTTCCCGCAGGGGACGAACGATGCCAGTTGCCACCAGCAGGCCGACAAAGACTGAAATCGCCCCAACAATGATTACGGTTACCAACAGCGATTGTTGCAAGCGGTTCTCAGAAGCAGTGAGCGCGGCGATATCAAGGGCCATCAGCACACCACGATTTTTACCACTGATAGAGTTGTAAAAAATCTGATGCCTGCTGTTGTTGATTTTTGCATCATAATTGCGTGAGGTCAGAATGGTTGCCAGATCAAGCTGAGCCAACTCGGCAGAAGTAGAAGCAAAGATACCGTTTTCATCGAAAAAGGCGATCTCCATGCGGCTGAGAGCTTTCAAACGTTTTGCGAGCGGCAGATCAAAATAGGTAACGCCAACCAGATGACCGATCGGTTGGCCGTACATGCTGATCGGTGCCGCAGCAGTAATTGCCAAACGACCATCAAAGAAGCCGTTTTCCGCATAATTTTCACCTTCCATGCTGGCTTCGATAACCGGATGTTCAACACCGGATGTGGCGGGAATCTCTTCGTTGCCATCGCGAAAGCTGCGATAAAGTCGGTTCCCTTCACCATCCAGAACTTGGACTTGATCAAAAGGCAAGTCCTCCAGGCTGTCAAACACACGAACCAACTGTGCATTGCCACCACTCACCCCATCGGAGTAGACAGCATTGACCATATTAGAGCTGCCGGCCAACATCTGTACCAGCGTCAGATTCTCTGTCGAGACGCTGGTCGTGGTATGCTCGATAAAGTTGGCCGAATCTTGAGCACGCAACTGCATCTGGATCTCAAGCTCGCCGCCAACCATGCCACCGACCATCCAGAGAGAAATCACCAGAGGAACGACACTCACCGAAACCAGTGCCAGGAGTATTTTAGAGCGCAACTTCATAGATTCAATGTCCTTCCATTTACGACAAGCTTCATTTAAAGGGTTTATCTGAGAAGCGGTGGCTATTCTGCCGGGACGAAACTTCTCTGCAAGATCGTCCGGCCCTGCTGACTTTTCGCCAGATCAATAAAACGGGCCAGATCGCCCTGCGGCTCGCCTTTGGTTACCAGCGTCAACGGCTTGGCCAGAGGATAACGCCCTTCAGAGATACTGGCCGCCGTTGGCGCGACGCCATCAACCTTGATCGCCTTGACATGAGCGGCATCAAGCATACTACGACTCAAGGCTGTAATCCCTACGGAGAACATGCTGACCTGCTGGTCGGATTCAGCGACAATTGCCGAAACAATCTCCCGAGGGAGGTAAGCTTTCCCTTTCAGAATCAGTTTTTTAACGGCACTGCGCATCCCGGAACCTTTCGGGCAGGTCACCACGACAATCGGGCCAGGCTTACCGCCGACATCCTGCCAGTTAGTGATCGCTCCGGAAAAGATCCCCTGCAGCTGATCAAGAGAAAGATCCTGCAGCGGGTTCTCTTCTTGAACAACAATCGCCAGCACATCCCAGCCTAGAAAATGTTCAACCAGACCCTGACTCTTCTCCGCCTCGGTCAACAAGCGTCCGGCACCTGCCATGTCAACCTCACCATTCTGCAGAGCTTTAATTCCAGGATTAGTGTTGCCACCTTCGATATGCACCTTAATGGCCGTTTCCGAGGTAAAAAGACGGGCAGCCTCCGGCATGAAAAACCTCTGCAACGTGGTTGCTCCGGCGTAGCGCAACAACTCATCAGCGCAAGCGCCGCCAGCTATCGCCAGTATAATAGTCGTCACCATTCCGATTTGTCGCAGAAAACCCATCGTCAGACTCCTTGAATCCCCAACAAAGCAAGCAGAGTAACAAACAAATCCGATTAAATTCAACAATCGACAGCGAGATTAACACCTTACAATACATCAGCAAACAACCTCAGGCAACTTTTTATGCATCTTGGCAGCCAGTTCATTGATTGTCCAACAGGCTGCCAGAGCAACCTGTTTCATTGCCGAAACCAGTGAGTTGCGTTAACCTTAAAGATATGGTTTTTACCGTACGGGAGATTAACAGATGTCAAGCACCCTCAACGACCTGCTTCGCAAAGGCGAGCAGGCCCTTAAAAACGGCGATACACTGGTCGCATTACTGCAATTTGAAACGGCCCATGCGATCGAGCCGCTACCTGGCATCAAATCAAAACTGGCTTTTTGTCTGGCAAAAGAGCGCCGCCAGTATCAACAAGCCATGAATCTCTGCCGGGAAGCTCTCCAGAAAGAACCTGACAACCCGGACCATTACTACCAGCTCAGTCGTATCTATCTGGTCGCCGGGAAAAAGCGCCAAGCGATTAAATCTCTACGTAAGGGGCTCAAATTCAAACGCCACCAACTGATTATTGATGAGCTTAACCGACTTGGTGCTCGCAAAGAGCCGGTTTTCGCCGCCTTGCCACGAGAGCATCTTCTCAACCGCAGTGTCGGCATTCTCTTTACAAAACTAGGCTCACGGTGAGGGTTTCAGGGGAAAGTGTTGCACTCAATTGACAGATGGGTTAAGTTCGCGACCTTCTTTCACCTCACATCAAATAAGCAGGTAACTACTAATTATGAGCTTGCTTTCCACATCTTGACATCCACGGCCCGACCCCTGTCGAGCTTTTCCGTATACATGAACACAGGACAACCCATGACAGAAGAAAAACTGACAACCTTTGCCGAATTGGCTCTCGACCCAGCAATACACCGGGTTATTGACGAAATCGGCTACGAAACCCCTTCGCCGATTCAGGCTCGCAGCATACCGCCGCTACTGGAAGGACGTGACCTGCTTGGCCAGGCCCAGACCGGTACCGGCAAAACGGCAGCCTTTGCTCTGCCACTCTTGAGCCGTCTCAATCTAAAGAAGAAAAAACCGCAGATTCTGGTACTCACCCCCACCCGTGAACTGGCCCTGCAGGTTTCTGAAGCAATTCGCACCTACGCCCGCCACTTGCCAGGATTCCAGGTCCTACCAGTTTACGGTGGCCAGAGCATGAGCCAGCAGTTGCGGCAATTGCACCGCGGTGTTCACGCTGTCGTCGGCACCCCTGGACGAATCCAGGATCACTTACGCCGTGGCACCCTGAACCTTAAGGAGCTTGCCTGCGTGGTCCTCGATGAGGCTGACGAAATGCTGCGCATGGGTTTTGTTGACGATGTCGAACAAATTCTTAAAGATACTCCGGCAGACCGGCAGACGGCCCTTTTTTCCGCAACCATGCCGAAAGAAGTTCTAAGAATTGCCCGCCGACATATGAAGGACCCCCTTGAAATCCACATCAAGGCCAAAACGGCAACCGTCGACACCATTGTCCAACGCTTCTGGCAGGTCAAAGGGCTGCACAAGCTGGATGCTTTGACACGGATTCTCGAAGCGGAAGAGATCGAAGGCATGCTTGTCTTCGTGCGGACCAAAATAGCAACGGTTGAACTCTCAGAGAAGCTTGAATCGCGAGGTTTCTCCTGTGCACCCCTGAATGGCGACATGACTCAGGCCCTGCGTGAGAAAGCTGTAGAAAGATTGAAAAAGGGGAGTCTTGACATTGTGGTTGCCACCGATGTCGCCGCCCGTGGGCTGGATGTGAAACGTATCAGCCACGTTGTCAATTACGACATTCCTTATGATACTGAAGCCTACGTACACCGCATTGGTCGCACTGGCCGCGCCGGTCGCGTGGGCCAGGCGATTCTTTTTGTCGCCCCCCGGGAACGGCGCATGCTGGCTGCCATAGAGCGGGCGACCCGCCAGCCGATCACGGCAATGAGTCTGCCGAGCCGCAAAGATATCTCCAATCGTCGTGCCGACCTCTTCAAGGAACAGATTGCAGAAGCAATGGAGAGCCAGGAGCTGGAATTCTTCGAGGAACTGATCGACAGTTATCAGCACCAGTACGATGTCGGTTTGCGTCGAATTGCCGCAACCCTTGCCTATCTGGTCCAGAAAGACAAACCGTTACAGATTGATGAGGGTGTTTTTGAGGAAGTCGTTGCCCCCACCAAGGAATCAGCATATTCCCGACGCAACCAAGGGAGTTCCGACACCCAACTGACACGCTACCGGATAGAAGTTGGCCGCGCCCACGGCGTGGAGCCAAAACATATCGTTGGAGCGATTGCCAATGAGGCAAACATCAACAGCCGCGACATCGGTCAGATCAAGATCCACAACGATCACTGCCTGGTTGATCTTCCCAAAAACATGCCCTCGGCAACCTTTCGACAGCTGCAGAAAGTCTGGGTTTGCGGCCAACAGTTGCAGATCAGTCCCGCTGATGAACAATTCCCGACCAAAACCGACAGCTCAAAATACAAAAACGCACCGAGAAACGGCAGCAGAAAATACTTCAAGCCGGGCGGGAAGAAACCGCCACGCAGCCGCCCACCTCGGCCTCAAAGCTCATGATCGAATTTGAATTAGATGGCCACGACTACATTGAACTGCATAGCCTGTTGAAAGTAACCGGCCTCTGCGAGAGCGGCGGCGTCGCCAAACTTCTGGTTGCCGATGGTCTGGTCAAGGTCAACGGTGAGGTCGAGCTACGTAAGCGTTGCAAGATCCGCACAGGTCAGACCGTCGAATTACATAACCAGCAGATTATCATCCATTGATCTAAAGAGATCTCTGACATCGCTGAATCCAGGTCACAACCTGGAGATGCTGTCCACTGATCGAACCCGAGAAAACCGGTTGACAGCCCGAAAACCCTGTGCTATTTAATGTTCGTTTTAACCCCAAGTGCATTCTGTATACAATTATTATGGCCGACGATAGACGCCAACTCATGAAATCTCTGAGCTTTTTATCAAGCATCGGAATATCTATGGTGGCGGCTTCATTCATTGGCCTCTTTATCGGTGTCTCCCTGGATGATTGGCTGGGAACAAACCCCTGGATGACTCTGATATGGCTCGGCATCGGTATTGTTGCAGGCTTTCGTAACATCTTTATTCTGGCCCGACGCGGAATGCGTGAACTGGATCAGGTCGATAAAGAGGATCAGAAGTACGATGGATCAGATTGAACTGCTGCCCGCGCAACTGGCACGGCGCAACTGGATCATTCTGGCAATTTTGTTGCTTGGCAGTCTGCCTTTTGGCAATCTCGCCTTGAGTCTTGGAATACTGACTGGCGGACTGATCGCTATCGGCGGTTTTCTCTGGTTGCGACGCTCACTGGATCGACTTCTGGGTCAGGTAACGGACGGGCAGGCAACGGGCGGCACCAGATTCAGTTATATGTTTGGTTGTTTTCTCAGGTTGGCAGTTTTAGCAGTCATTCTGCTGGTCCTGATAGCAATAGTAAAAATACACGCCATCGGCCTGGTCATCGGGCTCTCGGTTGTGGTTATTAACCTGTTTTGGATGACAGCACAACGCGCGCTTTAAGTTGAGGAGGCTTCAGGTACCATGACACATCCCTTTATAATCCTAGAATGGCTTGAACATCAATTACACCTGGACCTTGGCAACCATGTTACCTACACATGGCTGGTCATGGCACTGCTGATTCTTCTCGCTGTTCTGGTCAAGCGTAGTATCAAAACGGTTCCAACCGGTCTGCAGAATTTTTTCGAATTCATGGTTGATGGCATTGAGACGATGATTGAAGACACTATGGGGCCAAAGGGGAAAGCCTACTTTCCGCTGATTGCGACCATTGCCTTTTTCATCCTCACTTCAAACCTGATTGCCCTGATCCCCGGTTTCTATCCACCGACCGCCGACCTTAACACCAATGCCGCGATTGCTCTGACAGTCTTTGCCATGACACATATCGTTGGTATCAAGGAGCATGGCATCGGTTATTTCAAACATTTTTGTGGTCCGATCGGCTGGCTGGCGCCATTGATGATCCCGATTGAAATCGTTGGCCACCTGGCGCGCCCGCTGTCGCTGACCTTGCGTCTGTTCGGCAACATGTACGGCCACGAAATCGTTCTGATGATTTTCTTTACCCTGGTGCCTTTCCTGGTTCCGCTGCCGTTGATGCTGATGGGTGTCCTGGTTGCATTTATCCAGACGTTTGTTTTCATGCTGCTGGCAATGATTTACATTGCTGGCTCACTCGAAGAAGCTCACTAAGCACGGATGTCCGTGCTTGCGTCCTATATCGTATAGGAAAACCGATCACTATTTGATTAAGGAGTAGAAAAATGGAGTATTTTGCTTGGTGTGTAATGGCTGCCGCTGTCGGCATGGGTCTTGGTTCTTTTGGTACTGGCATTGGTCAGGGTGTGGCTATTTCTAAGGCGGTTGAAGGCGTTGCTCGCAACCCGGGCGCAAGCGGTAAGATCATGACCGTCATGCTGGTCGGTCTGGCGATGATCGAGTCCCTGGCAATCTACTGTCTCGTTGTTGCCATGATCATCCTCTTCGCTAACCCCTTCACCGACACTGTTGTGCAACTTCTCAGCAAGTAATTCGGTCTTTAAACCAGTATAAAAAAAGGGAGCAACCAAACGGTTGCTCCCTTGTTTCTTTGTTAACCAAGGCCCCTCCGCGCCGTTATTACCAGCCCCTGTTGCGCATAATCCGCATGACCAGGACACCGACAACAGAGAGGACAATACCGAGGGCAAAAGCCATGTAACCGATTCCGCGAGCCTCACCCCAGCCCCACAAATCTTGACCTCCCAGCATACCAATCATAATCAGTCCACCCATGATCATAACCCCTCCCACCACATACATGGTCAAGGCAATCCCGGCAAACACCCATCCGCGCCATTTCTGTGCCATTGCGACAACTCCCGTACCGCTAAAATTGCGGCATACTAGCGCCCTTCCTTTCAACCAGGCAAGATATTTATCAGACGTATAGAAAAAACATCCGGGTGTATATTTAAAATATTTCCTTAACTATCTTTCACGATTGACTTTTAATGTTGCTCATGTTAAACCTTTTTTAATCTTATACAGTATACAATCCACTTATCGGACAACATCACTATTTTATTAGGTTTTTTCTGTTTTCAAGGCAACGAAACATCACGTTATCAAGATCATTCCGGTCCATCTCCGGCTTGAACCAAAAAGAAGACCATCAGGAGGTCAACCTATGAATTGCAGAATCTTTGCTTTTATACTGCTCGCTGTAACCCTGTTCATGCCAAGCATGCCTGCTCAGGCGGAAAGCGGCATGGCGATTGCCCCGGAAGTCTGCCTGGAGTGTCACGATGATGTGGTCTCTCCGGTTACTTATGGAGCGTCCGTACATGGCCAGAACGCCTGTACCAGCTGTCACGTTGAGGTAACCTCCCTGGACGCGCATATATCTGGTGACGTCATGCCAGAGGAACCCAAATGCGTACGTTGCCACAAAAAAGAGAGCAGCGAGCATTTCTCTAGCGTCCATCAGTTGAACGACGTATCCTGCTCCGCCTGTCACGACGATATCCATTCACATACTTACTGGAAAAATGACAAGACCAAGGTCATTGCCAAGTGTACCGGTTGTCATGATGACCACGAAGACTATCTGGACTCCAGCCACGGCAAAGCAGTTATGGCCGGCAACCTGGATTCTGCAGCCTGTCATGACTGTCATGGTCTGCACAAAATCGAACAACTCGGTGATCCTGACAGCCACATCAATCGTGAATTTCACACCAAAGTCTGTCTGCAATGTCATGCTGACCACGAAATGATGGAGCGCAATGGCGTCTTTAACGTGGCCGTAGAAACCTACATGAACAGCTACCACGGCAAGAACTTCAGACTTGGTTCGCCGGACAAGGTCGCTGGCTGCGCAGATTGCCACACTTCACATAATGTGCTCCCCAAAGACGACCCTGCTTCCAGCGTTAATGAAGCAAATCTGGTTGGAACTTGTGCTCAGTGCCACCCTAATGCCACACCTTTGTTTACCAAGTTCAACTCCCACGGAGACATGCACGACCGCGAAAATTATCCAATCAGCTACTGGACTTTTGTCAGCATGACGGGCCTTTTGGTCGGCACCTTTGCGGTCTTCTGGATTCACACTCTGTTCTGGATGATCCGTGGTTTTGTGGAAAATCGTCAGAAGCTTGCAGAAGGACATGCTGGTAAAGAGGGACATCACATCAGTGAGCCGCACAAGCAGTATGTACGCTTCAAAGCACGTCACATCTTCCTGCACCTGACCGTCATTATCAGCTTCCTTGGCCTGACTCTGACCGGAATACCTCTTAAGTTTGCCGATCAGCACTGGGCCACGACCATGATGGACTTCTTCGGTGGCACCTACTATGCCGGTTTGATTCATCGCGGCTGCGCGATCCTGACCTTCTACTACTTCGTTTCAGCCCTGATCTTGAGCTTCGACTTCCTCTTCCTGAGCAAGAAGAAGCACCCGGGCGATATGTGGCTGACCCGCCTGTTCGGTCCAGACTCACTCTGTCCGAACCTGCGCGATATCCGCGACGTTGTCGGCATGGTCCGCTGGTTCCTCTTTCTGGGACCGAAACCAACCTTCGAGCGTTGGACCTACTGGGAGAAATTCGACTTCCTCGCGGTCTTCTGGGGTATGTTCGCCATCGGCGGTTCAGGATTAATGCTCTGGTTCCCTGAGTTCTTTGGCTACTTCCTGCCAGGCTGGTC
>DAOWJU010000100.1 GCA_030640215.1 Desulfuromonadales bacterium | reverse complement strand
GTTTGATCGCATTTTACTCCGACCGCTTCTCCCACAGGGTGAGAGTAACGCCGCCGATACTGGGCGTTGGACTTGGCTCGGATGACAAAGAATGCTCCCGCCATGTTGAGGGCGAAGAGACGCTCGAAGTCCACATAGCCGCGATCCATGATGTAGAAGGCCCCTGCTTCCGGCAGTAAGATGTCGAGCACGTTGACGTCGTGTAGTTTGCCGTCGGAGATATGAATAAAAGTTGGGATGTTGCCACGTAGATCCAACAGGGTATGGAGTTTGACCGCAGATTTGGTCGAACGAAACAGAGCCCAGGGAAATACGGAGAGGCACAAATCGATCGTGGAAGCATCGAGAGCGTAGATGGTATTGTCGAGATCGAGACCCAGATCCTCTTTGGCGTAGAGAGGGCGCGCAGTGCGGATCAGAGCTTGGGCGAAGTCGGCGTATATGCGCCAATTGCGGCGTTCGTTGGCTTTGGACAAGGTATTGCGAGCTACAATCGTAGATCGGATGCCCATGTGATAGAGCTTGTTTTTGTGCGCTCGCAAGCAAGCCTTGATATCTCGAAGGCCCTCTCGATGAGTTAGTTGTGCGAAGGCCATGACGAGGTATTGGTCGAGGCAACGAAACCGTTTGACATAGCGTTCGCCTTGGTAACGAGCTACACATCGCCGAAAGGCGTGCATAGGCAAGTGGTCCATCACCTGCGAAAATATGAGTTTTCCTGCGTACATGGCCTACCTCCTTGGGAATCCAAAGAGGAGCATGCCGCATGAACATGGGAAGGTTCAAGTCGACAACACCATTGAAACGGTTATTTGTGTTTAAAAACATCAGGTTAGGTCTTGTGCCAGCAATTTTAACGGGACAGTAGTGAGAACGGATATTAAGTAGGCAGAACGTTTGGCTTCTGCGAGAGGATCTTTACTAGAAATCCTCTCGCATTGTCTTGGATAGAAATTTTTGGGTTATCTGAGCTGTTTACTAAAACCCCTGACAAATAAGAAAATTGCAACAACTCCCTCTGCTGAACTCAACCAAACCTAACAGTGGGTGTCAGATCAAGCCTGACCTACTTCACTTGAACCACCCTGATTCAGACCCATAAAACAGAACAGCGCGCTCACTGAAACATGAGTGCGCTGCCTTTATCTTCTCTGTAGAGTCGATCAGAGAGGTTTGGGATTACAGAGATTCTCTCCCCTGTTGACCTTGACTCCACAGTTTCCGCAAACAAACTTAGGGTTCTCGTATAATTTGTTGATCTCTTCACTGAGTGTGGTTGCCTTTAACTGACACATATGCAATTCACAGTGTTCCTCGGGATTGGAGCAATCGTTTTCAGACATGGGTTATCCTCCTTGGCTTTTTTAAAAAGTTAACGCAAGGATCTCATCCGTCAACCTCTCCCTGATGTTTTCTCCGTTTCTGCAACAGATAAAGATAGACAAAGATATTGACGGTCAGTAACAAACCACCCAAAAACCACTGCAATGATACGGTTAACTTGTCCGGATAAATAAGTGGCACAAGATAGTGCTCGACGAAACCTTCTTGGTATCCCTGGCCGGACGCCAGTTGTCTGAAATGATTCTCCAGCGGCGTTAACGGACAAATCCAGCCCATCCATTCTACCCCAACGCCCCAGATCATTGATGGCAAGTGCAGCCAGATCCAGCGGATATGGTGAAGACAAAGTAGCCCGCCAAAAAGGACAAAAGCGATGAACAATAGATGAAAAACCAGGGTCAGGTTAGCTGCCAGCTGGTATCCCATAGGCTAATTCCGGAGTGCGTCAAGAAACTCGTTGATCAACGAAAAGTATTGTGAACCATTAACAAACATGATGTCGTTGTGATTGCCCTGCGGAAAAATCTCGATCTGAACCGGGCCGCCACACCATCTGGCGAGCTGTTCGGCATGACTGACATCAATCAGGCCATCGTGACGCGTGTGCATTATCAGGGTGGGTCTGGTAAAGCGTGTCATGATGTGCTCGATATCAATGGCCCGTGTGACCGCCTCCGTCAGCTCGGACGAGGTCACCCCCAACTCTTCAGGGTGCATCCTGAGTAAAAGTCTCTGCAGAGGATCAGCTATGGCGCTCTCCAGTATCAGGCCAGCTACATCTGGAAAGAGTTCGGCTGCTTTGATGGCAAAGAGTGAGCCGACGGAACGCCCGAACAAAATCAGCTTGTTATGCGGTTGCCCGATTGCTTCGATGGTGTGTTGAACGTCTTTGAGCATTTTGCCGAGCTGCGGTGAGCCAGTGGAGCCACCATAACCTCTTAACTCTGCAAGGAAACAGTTACAGCCCATACGGCCAATCAGTTCGGGGAAGCCATCAAGATAATCTGCGACAACTTCACCATTGCCATGAAAATGGACGATGGTGTGTGCCTCGGCATCTATCTCGTGGTAGGCGCATGCCAGGCGAGCTCCTTCGCATTCAACCCAGAAAGGTTGTGGGATTGACGTTGTGCGGGGGAAGAAGTAGCGTTCGCTTATAATCGGGTGATCCAGTATTTCTGAATGTTTCATGTGTAATCGGCTCCTCAGCTTTTCTTAAGCCATCTCTCTGATGATTATTTGTCAGACAGATCAGACGGAAAGTATTTATTTGTAAATGTTTTAGAATGTTTGCCAGAGTTTAGGGTATAACTTAACCACATCCTGAAGCACTTTTTATTCCTCCTGCCAATGAAAAATACTAATGACATCTCTAAAAAACACTTTATCCGTAATAGCTCTACTACTTGTCTGCTTTTTTACCTCATCAGCATTTTCTCAGTCGACGGATAATCTCCTGGTTGAGATTACCAAGCTGGATCCGGGAGTTGAGTCGACTCTCGGTAATGACGATAGGTTGTATGTTCTGATTCATTATGAGAGTGACATCCCTTTGCGTTTTCAGGCGCTTGCCTTGCATAGTGGTTCGGCACTGGAAGTGGGAGCCATCAGAAACCCGGCAGCTCTGCATGCCCCAGGCAGTGGCGAGGCTCTGGTCTGGGTTGGTTATACGAATCCGACCCATATCGATGCGGTCAGAGTGACGGTTTTGAATGAAGAGTGGCGCGAAATTTATCAGTTGGTTGAAAACGCAGATGTGACCTGGCAGGGCGTTGCTGCTGCTACGCCAAGGGAGCCAGCGGCATGGGTCAACTCTTTAATCAAGACCGAACGGCGCAAGATGGACTTTGTCTATGACGCGTCACCGCAAAAATATGGTTTCTTTGCCGATATTCTTTTCTTTCTGATGATCGCTGCAATCCCCGCTTATCTTTTATTACAATTACACATGTTGTGGCGTTACGAATATCGCTGGCGTGAGCTTGCGATGATTCCGATATTCCCGTACCTGATACTCTTTTTTTATTACTTCGCAGGACTCAATATCGAGACTTCCCTGCAAGTAACTTTCCTCTTTCGTTATACTTCTTGCGCGTTCCTCTACCTGCTTGCATTGTGGACAGCAAAACGGTTCTGGCAAAATAAACTTGGCCCGCCAAAACTTTATAAACAACCGAAAGTAAAATGAGTTTCAAGCCAACCAACCCATCAAACGTAGATGTTTGATGAGGTTAATGACACCCATGCCAGCGACGAGCAAACCGGCGATGCGCAGCATCCAGGTACGGGCACGGCCACTCAGCCAATGGGTGGCGTTGCCGAAGATCAGCAGTGAAGGGGCTGTTCCCAAGCCGAAGGCCAGCAGCATCAAGGCGCCGGTGGTGACTTCGGCACTCTGGGCGGCGGTGATTGCCACGGCATAGAGGTAGCCGCAGGGGATGAAACCAAAGAGCAGACCCAGAGGGAGGGCAGCCAGGGCTGGCGGCAGTTTACGCAAGCCGTGCACAGCTGAGGTCATTGCCTGCATCGGCCCCGGGAAATCGAGTTTTGAGGCGTTCAGCCAGGAGAAGAGACCTGCGGTTCCAAGACCGACCAGGATGACAAACAGATCAGATGCCAGAAGCAGCGACCGTGTAACCAGCCTGAACTGATCGGTGTAAGCCATAGCCGAACCGAGCCAGCCGACCACGGCACCGATGAAGGTGTAGGTGGTGATGCGTCCGACATTGTAGAGCAGATGGAACTTCCAACCGCCTTTTTGACCTACCTCAGAGAGCGATAACGCACTTACCAGACCACCACACATACCAATGCAGTGGCCGGTTCCCATCAGTCCGGTGATAAAGGCCATTGAGATGAGGGATGCATTCATTTCATT
>DAOWJU010000148.1 GCA_030640215.1 Desulfuromonadales bacterium | reverse complement strand
CTTCTGCTGGCCGCCAAAAGGATAGCTCCTGACATTCCTACCAAATCGGGTTTGATGCTCGGCATGGGCGAAACCATTGAAGAAATTCTTGCTGTGATGAAGGATCTTCACCAGACCGGTTGCAACATGCTGACTCTGGGACAGTATCTGCAACCGACGCGGAGCCACCTACCGGTCGCCCGCTATGTCGATCCAGAGGAGTTCAACGAGCTGCGCCACAAGGGCCTACAGCTCGGCTTTGCTCACGTCGAGGCCGGGCCTCTGGTGCGTTCTTCATATCATGCTGCAGAACAATTTGAGAGGGATGACAATGACTGATCCTGACTTGATTTACGAAACCATTATCCTTGGATCGGGCCCAGCGGGCCTGACAGCAGCAATCTATGCCGCGCGCAGTCGCTGCTGCCCCCTCATCATTCATGGCCGTCAACCAGGAGGACAACTGACGACAACCACTGCAGTCGATAACTACCCTGGCTTTCCGGAAGGCATAGACGGCCCGGATCTGATGGAAAACATGCGCCTTCAGGCAGAACGGTTTGGCACACAGTTTGTCGAAGGAGAGGTCACCAAGGTTGATCTCCAGGAGCGCCCATTTCGTATCTGGCTTGGCGAAGATCTTTATCGTTGTCTCTCTCTAGTTATCGCGACCGGAGCGTCACCCAAGCTGCTCAACCTGGGCAATGAGGAGTCACTCTACGGGCGAGGGGTTTCGGTCTGTGCAACCTGTGACGGGTTCTTCTATCGCGACCGTGAAGTTGTCGTGGTTGGCGGCGGGGATACCGCTATGGAAGAAGCAGTCTTCCTCACCCGTTTTGCAAAAAAGGTAACCGTCGTCCATCGCCGCGACTCCTTGCGAGCCACTCCGGTTCTGGCTGACCGGGCGCTTAGCAACAAAGCAATCAACTTCAAATGGAACAGTGAGGTGGTAGAGATTGTTGCCGACGCAAGTGGTGTAACCGGCATCCGTACCAGGAATCTTAACACTGCAGAGGAGACGGAGTTGACTTGTGATGGCGTCTTTATCGCCATCGGCCATCAGCCCAACACCGCACTTTTTGCCGATCAACTAGAAAGAAGCGATGATGGCTACATCTTGACCAATAACGGCACAGAAACCAACATCTCCGGAGTCTTTGCCGCTGGCGACGTTCAGGACATGCAGTTTCGCCAAGCTGTGACCGCGGCTGGGACAGGCTGTATGGCGGCAATTCAGGCGGAGCGCTTTCTCGACGACCTTCCTTACGATCCGAATCTCTCCTGCCAGAAGGGTATCTGCAAACTCAAGGGTTAGTACCCTGTTTGCCTGATTGGCAACCCCTTGATATAATTTGCAGAGTTTTGATCTAATGAGTGACAAACAGGGGCATAGATGAGTATATCCGGCAATGTCAGCCCACAGTGGCTGGAAGAACAGTATCAACTCTGGACATCCGACCCAAACCAGGTGTCTCCAGACTGGCAGGCTTTTTTTGAAGGATTCGATCTCGCCCGGCAGACACCGGCAGCCGATTGCGACCTGGCGGCCAAAACATCTGCTGTCGATTCCCTGATTTATCGATATCGCGATCTCGGTCACCTGCAAGCCATGACCGATCCGCTCACGCCAGACCAAACTGACCATGCAGAACTTAATCTGGCAGCTTTTGGTCTCGATGAAGCCGACCTTGAGCGAACCTTCTACCCGCTACGATTTCCACAGCAGAGCGCCACTCTTGGTGAAATCATTGAGCTTCTCAAGGAAACTTATTGCGGCAAAATCGGCGTAGAATTCATGCACATCCAGGACCCGAAGAAACGGTCCTGGTTAAAACAACGCATGGAAGAAAAGCGTAACCGACCGCAGATGTCTCGCGATGAACAGTTGCATATTCTAGAAAAGCTTCAGGAGGCGACTCTTTTTGAAGCCTTCCTGCATCGCAAGTTTCTCGGTCAGAAACGCTTCTCTTTAGAAGGTGGTGAGGCCATTATCCCCCTGCTCGACACACTGTTGATGCAAGCAGCAGAAAGAGGCGTCAGCGACCTGATCATGGGCATGGCCCACCGTGGCCGCCTCAACGTTCTGGCCAACATTTTCAACAAACCGCTGGAAAATATCTTCGCCGAGTTCCAAGATAATCTCGAACTGGCCTTTGTCGGTGATGGCGACGTGAAATATCACAAGGGATATTCCACGGATCGGTCATTCTCTTCCGGACACAATATTCATCTCAGCCTGGCAGCCAACCCCAGCCACCTCGAGGCCGTTGATCCCGTGGTGATCGGCAGGTGCCGGGCCCGTCACGTCAGTTACGGACCCGGCGGCAAAAAAAGGGTGCTGCCGGTGCTGCTGCATGGTGATGCCGCCTTTGCTGGCCAGGGGCTGGTTCCAGAAGTTCTCAACCTCTCGCAACTTAATGGCTACCAGTCGGGTGGTACGTTTCATCTGGTGATCAATAACCAGATCGGCTTCACCACCGCCCCGGCCCATGCCCGTTCGACCCTCTACGCCACCGATATCGCTAAAATGCTCATGGTGCCCATCTTCCATGTCAATGGTGAAGACCCTGAAGCCGCCGTTTATGCGGCCAAGCTGGCACTGGAATACCGCCAGGAGTTCGCTGAAGACGTGGTGGTTGAAGTCATCTGCTATCGTCGCCACGGTCACAACGAGGGGGACGAGCCTTTTTTCACCCAACCGCTTATGTACGAGAAAATTCGCCAGAGACCGCCACTGCATGAGATCTATGCGCAACAATTGATCGAAGGTGGCCTTGAGCCTCAGGCTGTCAAGAAACGTTCAGACAAGATAACCGAGCGGCTTGAAAAAGCTCTCGCAGGAGAGCCCAAACCGCAGACAGATGTAGGTTTTCAAGCGAAGTGGACCGGTATCCAGCGCGAATACACGCGTGAGGAACCGGAGACCAGGGTTGATGCAAAGACTCTCAACAAGTTGGCCAAACATCTGGCAGAACTGCCGCACACACTCAATGCACACCCCAAAATTGCTCGTCTGCTCAAGCGCCGCGAAGAAAGTGTTCTTAAGGGTGAAGGGATCGATTGGGCCAATGCAGAGGCTCTCGCCTTCGCTTCATTATTAATAGAAAATGTGCCCGTGCGGCTTTCCGGTCAGGATTCGCGGCGCGGCACCTTTAATCAACGTCATTCGACTCTGGTTGACCAGAAGAATGGTCAACTCTACGTGCCGTTAGCTTTTCTTGAACGCGGCCAGGCAGCCATTCAGATTTACGACAGCATGCTCTCTGAATCCGCCGTACTGGGCCTTGAATACGGCTACTCGCTGGAAACACCACACGGCCTGACTATCTGGGAAGCCCAGTTTGGGGACTTTGCCAACGGCGCTCAGGTGATCATTGATCAGTTCATCGGCACCAGTGGCACCAAGTGGGACCGCTCCAGCGGTCTGGTTATGTTTCTGCCCCATGGCTACGAAGGCCAGGGACCAGAACATTCGAACGCACGTATTGAGCGTTTTATGAATCTCTGTGCTGACGACAATATGCACATCGTCTATCCGAGCACCCCGGCCCAGCTTTTTCATCTGCTGCGCCGCCAGTGCAAACTCCCCTATCGTCGCCCATTGATCGTCTTCACCCCGAAGAGCCTCTTGCGTCTGCCAGCTTGCAGCAGCAGCCTTACAGAGTTGAGCGAAGGTTCTTTCCAGGCGATTTT
>DAOWJU010000048.1 GCA_030640215.1 Desulfuromonadales bacterium | reverse complement strand
TGCTGCTGAAAAACTTGCTGCTGAAAAACTTGCTGCTGAAAAACTTGCTGCTGAAAAACTTGCTGCTGAAAAACTTGCTGCTGAAAAACTTGCTGCTGAAAAACTTGCTGCTGAGAAGTTGCAGAAAGCATCCGTCGTGCGTCAGGTTATAGCGGCTCCCGGGCGAGTTGTGATTGAGTCTGACGGATTGGTTGAGAAAATCCGATATTTTACCCTAATTGATCCACCGCGATTGGTTGTCGATCTTTACAATGTGGAGCCTTCTTTTGATGAACGCTCATTCTCTGCAATCGATGGCTTTAACCAAATACGTCTTGGAGCACACACTGATAAGGTCCGGCTGGTATTTGTTGCTAGTGAATCAACCCTGCCGGAATACAAAGTCGAAAATCGTTCAGAGGGTATCGTCGTCTCTTGGGATGAGCCAGAATCGACTTTAGTTGCGGAAGCCCAGGCTGTTGTGGTTGATGAATCCGTTACAGAGAAAGCCGAAGCCGAAAAGGTTGATGCTGCGAAGTTGGCTGCAGAGCAAGCCGAAGCTGAAAAGGTTGCTGCCGCGAAGTTGGCTGCAGAACAAGCCAAAGCTGAAAAGGTTGCTGCCGCTAAGTTGGCTGCAGATCAAGCCGAAGCTGAAAAGGTTGCTGCCGCGAAGTTGGCTGCAGAACAAGCCAAAGTCGAAAAGGTTGCTGCCGCGAAGTTGGCTGCAGAGCAAGCCGAAGCTGAAAAGGTTGCTGCTGCAAAGTTGGCTGCAGAGCAAGCCGACGCCGAAAAGATTGCTGCCGCGAAGTTAGCTACTGATCAACTTTCTGCACAAAATCAGCGGGCTCCGATCGCTGTGAATCGGTTTGTAGCGGCCGACTCGGAACCTCAGGAAAAACAAGAGATTCATCTCTACCCGCACTTCCCCTCATTCGTCGCGACACTGCAGGAGAGTGACTTGGAGATGCTTGACCAACTCGTTGATCAACTTAAGTCACAGAAGCTGGCCAGAGTTGACGTGGTCGGGCATAGCGACAATCTGCCGATCGCCGCACGAAGCCAACATGTTTTTGCCGACAATCTTGCCCTGTCCGAGGCACGTGCTCGCAATGTAGCCGAATATTTGCAACAGCAACTTGGAGTCCCATCTGAAGTCATCATCTTGCATGGTCTTGGCGACAGCATGCCAACGGCTGACAATACTAACGAAGCCGGTAGAGCACTAAATCGCCGCGTTGAAATTTCTCTGGTCAGCGAGCCAGTCAAAAAAACCACCGGGCTGGAGCTTGCAAAAGACACGAGTGAAGTGCTACGAACTGACCTCCGTCCTGCCGAAAGCGGCATTGTCGTCACCAACGTGACTACGCACAAGCTTGCGGGGCTGATCAACAATTAAACTGTCAAACAACGTTCTTGGCCAAGTGATTGTCTGGAGTAGCCCGGCTAAGATGAGTACAGAGATAGATCTATATATTGAGGCGATTGTAGTTGATGCACTGGGACCGTCTGGTCACAGAGTTGGAGGCTTTTGTTGAACCTTAGAAGGGCCTGTTGCTAGTTTCGATTCTGGCATTTATCCGCGTGAGCCTGATGTACTCTGCGTTCAATCCTGATCGTCGCTGATAGCCTCATTCAGCGCCTTGAGTAATTTTTTGATGTCCACGTTATGCACCCCGGCCCCATGCTCGACTTCTTCGTAATCAGCAATCTGACATTCCATGCAGTCGAGACCGAAGGAACGAAACACACTTATGGTCTTGGGGTTGCTGGCGATGATCTCAGCAATAATCATCTCACGAGTAATCATAAGTCCTCCTTAAATATTCATCATGTCTTGCCGAACTTTTCCTCCAGAGCTTTTTTGACAACTGTCGGGACCAGACTTTCAATAGATCCTTGCAGGCTGGCAACTTCCTTGACAATTGAAGAACTGAGGTAGCCATAGGGCACTGAAGTTATCATAAAAAGTGTCTCTATTTCACTTTTGAGATTATGGTTCATCTGCGCGATCTGAAACTCATATTCAAAGTCGGAGACAGCTCTTAAGCCACGCAGGATGACTTTTGCTCCCTTAGAGACGGCATAATCAACTAACAGTCCGTCGAAGGTGTCAACGATAACGCGAGGATTGTTACCGACTGCCTCCTCGATATGTCTGATGCGTTCTGCCGTGGAGAAAAGGCTCTTCTTTTCGGAGTTACGGGCGACCGCAATAACGATTTGATCAAAGACTTCAAGCCCGCGTTCAATAATATCCAGGTGCCCGTAGGTGATTGGGTCAAAAGAACCTGGATAGACGGCAATCTGCTTGTTCATGTCATTCCCTCTTTGAAGATTAAATAGGAGGCTGTCAGACAATCCATAACCGGCTGCAAACCCGGCTGTTTGGCCCATATTTCAGCTCCTTTTCGGCCCATAGCTACGGCTATGAGCTCTCAAACGAGCCAAAATCTGTTCTCATACTTCCGGATTTTCGCTTCGGCCCTTATTCTCGGACAGACTCATAGAAGCTTATCATAATTGTGCCGTAACGGCGTTGATCAATACGCTGGAGTTGGCCGACAGACTCTGGCAATATCTCATCTGCGCCGGTTTCTGCACAGATAATTCCGTCTTTGTTGAGTATGCTCAGCCTGTCTATTTCCACAAGGGCATCTTCCACTAACCCCTGGCTATAAGGTGGATCAAGAAAAACCAGGTCAAAAGTTCCGGGGGAGAGCTCGGGCAAGGCCTGCAGGGCACCTCTGGTAATTACTTTTGCTTTGTCGGATAATTGGCAGAGATTCAGATTCTCACGAATGATTTTTTCTGAAGCCGGAGCCTTGTCCACCAGACAGGCAGAGGTTGCACCACGGCTTAACGCTTCAATTGCCAGGGCTCCTGATCCGGCAAAGAGGTCAAGAACTCTGAGGTTGGAAAAACCACCTAGTTTACTTTGCAGAATACTGAAAAGTGCTTCACGAACCCGGTCCGGCGTTGGTCGGACATTGTGACCCTCGAAAAGGGCCAGACGTCTGCCACGTGAAGTGCCAGCAATTACCCTCATTAAAGCTCCTCAGGAAAATTCCGATTAACACACGTAAGGTACGAAAAGAACTAGCACAATCATGCACTATGGTCAAGCTGTCGAAGCCGTAATCGGTCTTGACAGAAAGCTTGTGCCATGGCTTAAATAGACGCTCAGTGTGAACCAATCATGGAGTATTTAATGGAACGACAAGATCTGGCAGGATACGCTGCTCAAAGTGAATCATCGCGCGGGAGAAGGCATAGCGAAGTTTACAAGGATGATCGCCCTGTTTACGAGCGTGATCGCGACAGAATTATTCATTGCGCAGCCTTTCGGCGTCTTGAATATAAGACCCAGGTTTTTGTTAATCACGAAGGTGATTACTACCGCACCCGCCTGACTCATTCCCTTGAAGTTGCCCAGATCGGTCGTGGCATTGCCCGGCGTTTGAAGCTGAACGAAGACCTGGTTGAGGCCCTGGCTCTGTCTCACGACTTGGGACATACGCCTTTTGGGCACACAGGGGAAGAAGTACTCAACCGCTTGATGTCTCCTTATGGCGGTTTTGAACACAACCGACAGTCTCTGCGTATTGTCGAGAGCCTTGAGGAACGTTACCCTGATTTTAATGGCTTGAATCTAAGCTGGGAGGTTCGCGAAGGGATCATCAAGCACTCTTCTGATTATGATATCCCGGATGGCTCCGGCTTTGAAGAGTATTGCCCGGGCCTGCGCCCTACGCTAGAGGCGCAGATTATCGACCTGGCCGACGAGATCGCTTACAACAACCACGATATTGATGATGGCCTGAAAGCTGGTTATCTGAACCCAAAGGTACTGATGAGCGTTGATCTCTGGGCAGAAACTTACGCCAGGGTGGCGGAGAAGTATCCATCGTTACCTGAAGAACGTCAGATTTTACAGACGATCAGCCATTTGATTGGTTTTTTGATCCTCGACCTGGTTGAACAGACACGGGCCAATATTGACGCGGCTGGTATCCATTCTCTGGATGATGTCCGTAAACATGGTACCAATCTGGTGATGTTCAGTACAGATACAGCAGTACGCAACCGCGAACTGAAGTCTTTCCTCTACAAAAACCTGTACCGTCATTACAAGGTTGAGCGCATGCGTATCAAGGCAGAGCGTTTCTTGACCATGCTTTTCGAGAATTACCTGCAAAACCCGACTTTGTTGCCAACTACTTATCAGAATAAGTATGAGCAGTCTGGTCGGGAGTTGGTCGTCTGCGACTACATTGCTGGCATGACAGATCGGTATGCCCTAGATGAATACAAGCGACTCTTTGATCCTTACGAGAGGGTTTAAGGCAGGGTTATGGTCGGTTCCTCAGCAGGACGGTAGAGGAGGAACGTGTGACCGATGATCTGCACGACAGCGGAACCGGTCTCGCTGGCAAGTTCGGCAGCGACCGTCTTGCGATCAGTCAGGCAGCCTTCCTGGATTCTCACCTTGATGAGCTCGTGTGTGTCGAGGGCTTCATTTGTGGCTTTGACGACTTCTTCGTTGAGGTGTTGTTTGCCGATCATGACGAAGGGGCGCAGGCCGTGGCCTTGACCGCGCAAAAACCGGTTCTGCTTGCCGGTTAACTTTAATGTTACAGGAAGTTCTGACATAATGTTTTGTTCCTTAAAAGGTTGCTGAGAGAATTGACTGCGTGTGCTACTGTCGTGTCAACAACAAACAGACGTGACACTGAGCACTATAACATCCTCATTTGATTGCGTGGAAGCCTGTTTCTGTAAAGAACACAATATTGTTGACTGCCATGACTCTGCAAATTGACATAGTTTGTGAAAATACTGTTGGCCGACCGATCTCTGCCTGTGGAGAGCACGGTTTTGCCTGTCTGGTGAAAACGTCCACCGGCAGCTGGCTCTTTGATACTGGTAGTGGTGCAACACTGCTGGCGAATCTGGCTGTTCTTGAGCATGATGCACATCAGATCGATGGAGTCATTCTGAGCCACGGTCACTCCGATCACTGCGGCGGCCTTCTGCCTCTGCTCAAAACCGTCGGCCCACGTCCTGTCTATGCCCATTCGCAAATATTTTCTGAGCGCTTCTGGCAAGGGCAGCATGAACAGCGGGATATCAGTCTGCCGCACAAACGAAGTGATCTTGAGTCTGCCGGTGCCAGATTTAATCTCCTTGATACTCTTACAGAGCTCGCTCCCGGGCTCCATTTCAGTGGTCTTATCCCACGACTCTTTCCGCTGGAGACTGGTGATCCACATCTTGTCCGGCGCTCTGCGGATCGTAGCGGTTGGGTGGCGGATGAATTCCCGGATGATGCCGCTCTCGCCATTGAGACGCCAAAAGGGCTTGTTATCCTGTTAGGCTGTGCGCATGCCGGGCTGGTCAATACGGTCGAACATTTTCGAAACGAGTTAGGTAAACCCCGTATTCACGCGATTATTGGTGGAACACACCTGGGCCCTGCCAGCGACGAACAGTTTGATGCAACGCTTAATTATCTGACAAAGCTGGACTTTGATCGCCTGGGTGTCTCACATTGTACAGGTCAGATCCGTTCCGCTCAGTTGCATGCCAGCTTCCCCAGTAAGGTTTTCTTTGCCAATGTCGGCACCACTGTGCTGGTTGAATGATCCTATGGGGACACCTCTTTGTATTCTTATTGTTGATGACTCAAAGTTTTTCCTGGAACTGGAAAGACAGTTTCTGCGTAACACGCCAGCAACCATCCTGACTGCATCCTCCGGTGAAGAGGCTCTCTTGCTTGCCCGAGAGCATCGTCCCAGTCTGGTTTTTATGGACATGGATATGCCGGAAATGCATGGTCTTGATTGCTGCAGAAGGTTTAAATCGGATCAGGCCCTGCAAAAGATTCCCATCGTTTTAATCGGTGCTAAGACTTCAGCAACTGATGAACTGGATGCTCGCGCCGCCGGCGCTGATGATTATCTGCCGAAGCCTCTTGATCGCCGTCATTTTCTCGCCACAGGTCATCGCTTTCTGCTGAGTATTGATCGTCGCGAACCGCGCCAGACTTACCAGGTTATGGTGAACTTTATCTGCCGAGGTCGACGTTTACAGGGACGTTGCCTTGATGTCAGCAGTGGTGGTATGTTCCTTGACTGTCAACCGACAGCGCAAAAAGGTGAAAGCCTGCTGTTGAAATTTTCTCTCCCTGATGAGCAACAGACTCCTGTGGAAATTAACGGACGAATCGCCTGGTCCAACTCAGAGAAAGAGATCATCAAAGAGAATTATCCGCTTGGTTACGGTGTCGAGTTTGTCGACATATCGGATTCGGTCGGCACAGCTTTGCGGCGATGTTTTGGCGCGTGATAACGTCAAGTTTGTCTGAATGAGGGGGGGGGCTATGAGCAAAAAACTTCGTGTACTTCTGGCTGATGATTCCCGTTTCTTCAGGGCAATCGAGAGTCAGTTTTTAAAGAAGACGCCTGTCGAAATCATTGAAGCCGAGGACTCTGCCCTGGCTTTGTCAATGGTTCGTAATGAAAAGCCAGATATGGTGTATATGGCTTTTTCGCTACCCAAAGAGGGCGGTGACGTTTGTTGTAAGGCGATCAAGAATGACCCGCAACTTCGCAATGTGCCCGTGGTGATTATCTGTGATCAAGATCAGCCAGAGCAGCCGGAAATCGCCCGCAGGAACGGCTGTGATGCTTATCTGATCAAGCCGTTGGACCGGCATAGCTTTCTTCAGGTTGGCCGTCAGTTTATTGAGGAAATTCGCGAGCATCGGCAACCGAGCTTCTTTCCGGTCATTATTACGGCTAATGGTGAAAAATTTAAGGGCAAGTGTCTGGACCTCTCCGGTGGCGGTATGTTCCTTGAGAGCCAGGCTGAAATTCCTGCCGGATCTCAGGCAAGCCTGAGTTTCAAGCTGCCGAACGGCCCGACAACAGAGCTCACATGCAGTGCAAAAGTTATGTGGCAGAATCGCAAACCCAACCCCATGAAACCTCATTACCCGCATGGCTTGGGGATCATGTTCGTTGAACTGCCAGTATCCGTTCACAAAGCGATTTTAAGCTTGTCAGACAAGAAAGCTTCCCGATGACAAATATTTTTTAGGAGATTATTGACTAACCATGAAAATATATATCGACAAGAATAAATGCCAGGGTTCAGGTGAGTGTATTAAAGCCTGTCCACATGGTGCGTTACAACTCATTGATGGTAAAGCTGTTGTTAGTCATGACAGGTGCGATCTTGATGGACTCTGTATCCCGGCTTGCCCGCACGATGCCATCATTATTGTGGAAGAGGCTTGAACCCAGGCGTTGCTCTACAACCAAGATGATTACTGTTGTATCTGAAATGCTTATGCGTCGTTTCTTAATGTTTTACATTTTGTTTGGTATCGTCTCGATTGCTTGTGCAGATACAACTAATTTAGGTCGCTGTAGTAAAGCCGACCTCTCACAAATCATCAATTCCGCAAAGTTGATCGACAATCCTGGGGCCCAGATCGTGGAGCTCTCAAATCATTTTGTCGATACTCCTTATGCTGCGAATACTCTGGTCGGTGGTCCTCAGGAAACTGAGCAACTGGTCATCAATCTGGATGAATTCGATTGCTTCACTTTTCTTGATGTAATCGAGGCCCTTCGTCGTGCCTCAGGTAGCGAAAGTTTCCCCGAAGAACTAAAAAATGTACGTTATGTCAGTGGTAAGGTTACATACCTGAATCGCAGGCATTTTTTTAGCGACTGGGTTGCTGATGACGCTACTGCCATTGTCGATATCACAGAAGGGATCGGGCAGGGGAGGACTCTGAAGGTGATGAAACAACTCAACCGTAAAGCTGACGGATCGCTTTGGTTGACCGGTATTGACGTTAGATCAAGACAAATCAACTATATCCCCACTGCCAGCGTTGATACTGAAGTCCTTTCTGCGTTGCAACCTGGCGATTACATCGGAATCTTCTCAAATCACGCCGGACTCGATGTCAGCCATACTGGCTTGATCGTTAAAAGCCAGGGGCGGGTCCTCTTGCGTCACGCTTCATCACGGAGTGACACGGGGCGGGTGGTTGACGAAGACTTACTTGAATATCTGCAGAACAAACCAGGTTTGTTGGTTTATCGCGTCAAGCCATGACGAGCATTAAGGACCGTCCATATCTCCTGCTGGTTCTGGCGGTGCTCTTCTGGGCCGGGAACTTCATTCTTGGCCGTGCCTTTCATTCTGAAATCCCACCGATCGCTCTAGCATTCTGGCGCTGGGTAGGGGCCGCATTGCTGGTGACCTGGCCAGCATTGCCTCATTTGCGTAGAGATCGCCAGGCTTTGTTGCAAAGTTGGTCATCTGTCTTATTGCTCGCAATCCTCGGTATTGCAGCATTCAACACCCTCGTCTACAGTGGCCTGCAATACACCGAAGCGATCAACGCCTTCCTGCTGCAGTCGTTGATGCCTGTCCTGATTGTGTTGCTTTCCTTTCTGGTCTTTCGCGAGAGAGTCACAAAGCTACAGTGTGCCGGTATTCTGGTTTCTCTCTGCGGGGCGATAACGATTATTGCCAGAGGTGACTCTGAGGTCTTGTTGTCTCTCTCTGTCAATCGTGGTGATTTACTGGTCTTTGCAGCGGTGGCCTGTTATGCAGGGTACACGGTGATGCTACGCAAGCGGCCTCATGTACATCCTCTGGCTTTTCTCTGTACGACCTTCTGGCTCGGCGCCATAATCCTTGTACCGCTCTATCTCTGGGAGACAATGACCGTCGCTGCATTGGCCCTCAATCCGACAAATCTTCTGGTCATTGGCTATGTTATGATTTTTCCTTCGATCATTTCTTACCTTTGTTTTAATCGCGGCGTCGAGTTGGTTGGAGCCAACCGTGCCGGTCTTTTTATCCACTTGTTACCGGTTTTTGGCAGTATTATGGCTGTTCTTTTTCTCGGTGAAACCTTTTCCTGGTATCACTCTGTGGGAGTAATGCTGATCGGTGCGGGAATTTATTTAGCGACACGGAAGTAAAATATTGTCGAAAATCAATGCATTCTGACATTGAAGTCTGTATAAACGTGAAAGTATTTTTTATGATTAATCTTTCAATGTGCAAATAGGAATCACCATGAAGCAACACGACACTATTTTGATGTACGGCCTCTCTGGCATTAGCGTTATCAGCTCTTTTCTCTTTATTCTGTACGGCATGAATATCATCATGTCAGAAACTGCGGCCCATGGGGTGGTGGTCTTTGCCTATGTCACTACCGCTTATGGACTCGCTAACGTCACTATTCTGAGTTTGGCCTGGAGTAGCCGCGAAAACTGGGCAGAGGGGGCGAACAAGTTTATCGCCTTGTGCTTCCTCGGGGTTTTTGTGATGGATATGATAAATGCCGGAATGAAGAGCCGTCTTGGGGTTGTCGGTATCCTCTTTGTTGCTCTCATTATGTTGGCTAACTGGTTTGCAGTTAAAAAAGTGATCACCAGGGTCTGATTGTTTGCTGACTTTTCCTATGCTGTACTTGACATCCCATTTTAACCTGAGAACATGAAATAGACTCTACTTCTTGCTTGCATGAGGAGATTCTGACCATGTCCATTATTCCCGGTTACACCCCTCCTGATTTTACAGCTTCACACCTGATTAACACTCCCGTTGTCACGATCGAGCCTGCCCCGGCTGACGGTGTCGTGCCGAAAAATTATCACGGCACATCCAATCATCCCGAATATCTACATCTTGGTGCTGGACGTTGGGTGCTCGCTCCAGAAAGCCGCATGGACGCGGTTATGGTCCTTGATGGAGACAATGTTGACGTTGTTGAGGCCCGTCGAGTCCGCAAGGGCGACCAGGTTGTGGTTGGCCGCACCGAGAATGGTGAAGAGGGCATCTATGTGCATGTGGATGGTTTTACGCAAGCGACAGAAGAATCGACTGATAAGTTTACTTTCCGTACCCGCGGCACCCGGGAGACACCTTTCTCGCGTCACTACGACACCCTGTATGATGTCCTGCGTCATGACCGTGATCACGGTCATATCGTCTGGGTCCTTGGCCCCGCAGTTGCCTTCGATAAGGATAGCCGTGATGCCATGCAGGGCCTGATCGAGAATGGCTATTGCCATGGCCTGCTTGCCGGCAATGCTCTTGCGACTCACGATCTCGAAGCAGCGTTTTTCCAGACCGGCCTGGGTCAGGATATCTATTCACAAACGCTGAGGCCGCTTGGCCATTACAATCACCTCGACATCATTAACGAAGTGCGCAGTCGTGGCTCTATTGCTAAAACCATTGAAGAACTGGAGCTGAATGACGGCATCATCTATGCCTGTGAAAAACATAAAGTTCCCTATGTGCTGGCCGGGTCGATTCGTGATGACGGGCCGTTGCCCGACGTCATCGCAGACGTTTACCAGGCCCAGGACGCCATGCGTGAACATGCCCGCAAGGCGACCACGGTTGTGGCTCTGGCGACGCAGTTGCATTCGATTGCCTTCGGCAATATGGTTCCGAGTTACCGGGTTTTAAATGATGGTAACGTCCGTCCGGTGTTTTTCTATATCGTCGACATGTCTGAGTTCAGTGCTGACAAACTTGCCAATCGCGGTTCCGCACAGGCTGTCGCGATCTTGACCAACGCACAGGATTTCATGGTGAATCTGTGGAATAATCTTAAAGCTTGATTAAAAACGTCTCTGGGTATGCTTATGAAAAAAGCTGTGCAAATTATTGGTGTACCAATCGATCTCGGCCAGTCGCACCGCGGCGTTGATCTGGGACCTGGGGCCTTGCGTTATGCCGGTCTCGCCGCTCGTCTTGAACAACTCGGTTACGAAGTCTATGATTCTGGCAACTTGAAGGTGCCGGTGCGTGAATCACTTAGCAGCGAACGTCAGAATAATTATCTGCCATCGATTAAGGCCATTTGCGAGGATGTTTGTCTCGCTGGACAAAAGGCTGTTGAGCAGGGCCATATCCCGATCTTCCTTGGTGGCGATCATTCCATTGCTGTCGGAACCATTGCCGGTGTGACTCAACAACAACCAGCCGGTGTCCTCTGGATTGATGCCCATGGTGACTTCAATACGATGGAAACGTCTTCATCGGGCAATATCCACGGCATGGCACTGGCCCTCTTACTCGGCCAGGGCTATCCTGATCTGGTTGAGATCGGCGGTCCGGGTGCAACCTTGCAGCCGGAAGATATTGTCATGATCGGCGTGCGAGACCTTGATGACGGTGAGCGGCAGAATCTGCGCGAGAGCGGTGTCACCATTTATACGATGCGTGATGTTGACGAGCGGGGAATGGGAGTTGTTGCCAGCGAGGCGCTGGAGCGCTTGATCCATCGTGAACGCTTACATGTCAGTCTGGATGTCGATGCTCTTGATCCGCAGGCTTCTCCCGGCGCCGGAACCCTGGTGCCGGGTGGTTTGACTTACCGTGAGGGTCAGTTGCTGATGGAAATCGTTGCTGACTCCGGACGACTCAGCTCTCTCGATATTGTCGAAATCAATCCGATTCTGGATAGTCTTAACAAAACGGCACTCACTGCCGTAGAATTGGCGGCTTCTCTCTTCGGCAAAAGGATTATCTGATTTACTGATCAAGCCAGAGGAATAACGTAAAAGAGTACTGCAAAGAAGTGCAGAATGCTCCCTGCCAGAACAAACCCGTGCCAGATGGCGTGATGATAACGCAGGCTCTTCCAGAGATAAAAACCGACTCCTGAAGTATACGCCAACCCACCGAGCAATAGCAGGATCAGTCCACCGGGCGCAACAGCGTCGAGCATCGGCTTAATGGCGACGACGACAACCCAGCCCATACCGATATAGAGCGATAGAGATATCCCCTGCCAGCGACGTAGTAGTGAGACCTGAAAGAGCACGCCGAGCAAGGCCAGAGTCCAGATGACAGAAAAAAGTGTCCAACCCCAGGTGTCGCGCAGGTTGACAAGCATAAACGGGGTGTAGGTTCCGGCGATCAACAGGAAGATTGCAGAGTGATCGAGGACGCGCATGATGCTCTTTGCACGTGGAATCTGAATGCTGTGATAAAGGGTTGAAAATGTGTATTGCAGGATTAGGGTCGTGGCAAAGATAGTGCAACTGACCAGATGCCAGACGTTGCCAAAGCGGCTGGCAAACGAGATTAGAACTGCTAGTCCGGCTATGGCCAGGATTAAACCAATACCGTGGGTAATGCTGTTGGCGATCTCTTCTTTGATGCTATAAACAGGAGTATCTATTTTGGATGACATGATTCTGCTCCGCTTTGTGGAACATCATTATATAAATCTTGTTCGTCATTATGCCTTGTCCTGTAAAAATCCAAGGTAAAACTTTTGTAACTATAGTGGCCAGAATAAATATGTGCGATGATGCCATCGCATTACAAGCCGAGCTATTGATTGAAAGCCTGTCATCCCCGAATGGTTCTATCGGGGATCCATGTGATTAAGACTGGATTCCCGATTACACCTTCGGGAATGACGCTCTGTTAAGTTCCAGATTAATAGATCCATTTTTTTTAGGAGCAAGCATGTCAGCACACGGAAGTAACCCCACCAAGGCGATCATGTACGCCTTTTTCGCTAATCTGGGGGTCGCCATTGCCAAGGCGGTGGCAGCATATTTCACCGGTAGCAGTAGTGCCATTGCTGAGGTCTGTCATTCGATAGCAGATTGCGGCAATCAGCTCTTGTTGCTTGTGGGCATCAAGCGTTCCCGGAAAGCTGCCGATGCAGAACACCCGCTTGGGTACGGCAAGGCGAGCTATTTCTGGTCCTTCATGGTCGCCATTCTGCTCTTCTCGGTCGGCGGGCTCTTCTCTATTTATGAGGGCACGCATAAGCTCTCAAATCCGGAACCGATGAGCAACGCCTGGGTTCTAATCGTCGTGCTTGTTGCTTCGATTGTGATGGAGGGCATTAGCCTGCGTGGTTGTCTTGTAGAGATCAAGAAGGCGAGAGGGGAGAGGACGCTGCGTGAGTGGATAAAACATACTCGCAGTTCGGAGTTGCTGGTCGTTCTTGGTGAGGACTACGCCGCACAGATCGGCTTGTTCCTCGCCCTTGGATTCGTTTCGCTGGCAATTATTACCGGTAATCCAATCTATGACGCCATGGGCTCAATCTGCATCGGCGTACTCCTGGTTATCGTCGCCGTATTCATCTCGATTAAAGTCAAGGCACTCCTGATTGGCCGCTCTGCCGACCCTGAGACAGTCGCTAAAATCAAAAGTATCATTGCTGAGGATCAGGATGTCCTGGAACTCTTTAATGCCGTCACTTTACAGATGGGACCAAAGGCCATGCTCGCCATTAAAATACGCATGCGTGAGGAGATGCCGGTTGGCGATGCTGCCAGGGCTATCAATGAGCTTGAGAGAGATATTAAGCAAGCAATACCGGATATCGGCTGGTGCTTTGTTGAAATTGACGTTACGGATTGAGGTTAGCTGTGTTCCGTGACTCTTCAATGCGTACCTGACATTCGTCAACCCATTCGAAAATATCACTCAGCTTAAAAGGTTTGCGAAAATACTGGATGTCTAAATCGTTCAGCTCGTTCATGTAGTGAATCGTCAGGTAGCCGCTCATAATCGCTACATTGCCATTGATCAAAGGATGACAGCCGTTCTTTTTGAGCTTTTTGAAAAAGTCGATTCCTTCGATGTTGGGCATAACGTTGTCCGCTATCAGGATGTCGGCGCAAGGTTCATTTGGCAGGCAAGGGCAGCTTTTTTTGTTGATAAACGGAAATTCGCTTGGGTCAGCAAGAGCAGTTACCTCATGGCCCTTGCTGCTAAGGGCTGTATGTAACATGGTGCGGAGCTCTGCATCATCATCAAAAACCAGAATGCGCAGTTTCATTTTTACCTCTTTGAATTACAATATTAGTCAGATTTTTCATGAAGTTTATCACAAATTTTTTTGTTTTGAAATGTCGTGGGAGCATTTATCCTGGTTTTTTGGCAATCGAGCAACTGGTCGCGTGTCTCGCCGGGAATAGATGTCTGAACCTGGCAAAAAATGCATATCCAGCGCGTGCTGATAAATGAATCCCCGGTAAGCCGACAACCGTTGACAGCAGAGGGTAAAAGGGGGATGGCAATGCTTCCCAGAGTTGGCGGAATGCTTCTACCCCCGTAAAATACTGACCGTCTGCAGCGCGCGCATGCAGTTGCTCCTGAAACTCTCCAATCTTCTTGCCGAATGCCTCGGCGTCAAAATCACCAGCTGCAATATCGACAAACTCTACCCGCTGGTCGGCTATTGAGCGATAGTAACTGATCTCTGTAGAGCAAACGCCACAGGCACCGTCGAAAAATATGGTAAGGGGATATCGGGTCGTCATGATTCTACCTCTATAAGTCTGAACAAAAGTGCTTACCTTCTGTTATTATACCCTTAATTCAAAGGAGGCTTATGTAAAGCTCATTTATCGTCATTCTCGCGTATGCGGGAATCCAGTGGTTTACAGGAATTATTAAACAATGGATCCTCGTTTTCACGAGGATGACGGGCTTTGTAAAAGGCCATATTAATAAGTTATAGTCAAAGGAGTAAATTATGAAGGCAAGCATTGAATACTGCACTATGTGAAGCTATGAACCTCGTGCTGTCAGTTTGGCAGCCTTACTGAAAAAGCATTGTGGCTTCGAGGTCGAGTTGATTGGATCAACAGGGGGCGTTTTCGAAGTTGTGGTCGATGGTGAACTGATTTACTCGAAGAAATCGACTGGTGAATTCCCCGATGAACAGCAACTGTTGAAGCAACTGGCCAATTCATAAAAGAGAGATCTATGCGATGTCTGTGAAAACTATTTTTATCACTGGCGCATCATCCGGTTTCGGCGAAGCTTGTGCCCGTGCTTTTGCAGCAGCAGGTGACCGTCTCATCCTGACGGCGCGTCGCAAAGAAAAGCTGCAAGCGTTACGTGACGAACTGGTTGACGCTGCCGGAGTGCATATTCTGCAGCTTGATGTCCGCGACTATGCAGCAATTGAAGCTGCGGTTACGAACTTACCTGCCGATTTTCGTGAGATTGATGTGCTGGTCAATAATGCTGGCCTTGCTCTCGGCCTTGAGCCCTCTCATCAAGTTGATATTAAAGACTGGGACGTGATGGTCGATACCAATATCAAGGGGCTGATGTACTGCACCCGTGCCATTCTCCCCGGCATGGTGGAACGTAATCGCGGTCATATTGTTAACATCAGCTCTACAGCCGCCTCTTGGCCTTACCCCGGCGGTAATGCTTACGGAGGCACCAAGGCCTTCGTCTCACAGTTTTCCCGCAACCTGAGGGCCGATTTGCTCGGCAAGCAGGTCAGGGTGACCTGTATTCAGCCCGGTATGTCTGAAACTGAGTTTTCCAATGTTCGTTTTAAGGGTGATGATGGTAAGGCTGATCAGGTTTACGCAGGAACTGAGCCACTTACTGCGGTTGATATTGCTGAAACCGTCACGTGGGTGGTTAATCGACCGGCTCATGTGAATATTAATAGTCTGGAAGTGATGCCGGTTGATCAGGCTTGGGGGCCTTTTTCGATCCATCGAGAGGAGTAACACGAAAAACACAGGGACTGTCCCCGGTGTTAAGGGGACTGTCCCACGCTTGTAAACACGGGGCATTATCCAATGATCGTTTTGTGAATCACAGCCCAAACCGGAAACAAACCAGACCCAAGTCAAAATCGATCAGAACCGGCGGGGCGCGTCCCGCCAGACGCCTTACTTTTTGTCCAAGCCAACAAAAAGTAAGCAAAAAATGGCTTGCGCTGCGCTGGGCACTTCTTTTGCCTGGAGTCTGAGTTGTTTAGGAAGGTTTGTGGGGGGAATGTATTGCGGTGTGATTTATTTTAGGCCGGAACCTCTTGAGAGGTCCCTGCATTTGTGTTCTCCCCAGCATGTTTTGTTGACCTTTTATTTTCTACCGTTTTCGTAGCTTTAAAGCCCTGCATCCCTACAGCATCCCTCCCAGCCAATACAGCAACATCCCCACCAACACAGTCCCACCTAGACTCCGAGTTTTCAAAGAGAAGAGCAGCGTAGGGATAGCCACTAACAGTTCCAGTTTGCCGAAGGCGAAGCTGCGTGTTGCGGTATCTGTGAAGAGTGAAGGGGCAAGCAAGGCGCTGAGAATTGCTACCGGGATCAAACTGAGCCAGTCGATTAGCCATTGCGGCATTTTTTTGTGTGCCAGGTAGAGTAATGGCAGGGCGCGGGGCAGGTAAGTCACCAGGCCCATGCCGCCGAAGAGGAATAGGTAGTCGTTGAAAGTCATCTGTCCCTCCGATAGTGCCGCTTTAGAAAGTAACCGATGGTTGCAGCGCTCATCGAGGCACCAACGATATAAGAGTCGCCAGGGATCAGCAGGTACCAGGTAACAGAAAGGGCGGCAGCCAAGAGGCCTGTGATGATGTATATGCGTCCCTGTAGTTGAAAAACCAGTAGGCAGATAAACATGCCAGTCAGGGCGTAATCGATCCCTAAGGCTCCTTGGGGAACAAACTGACCAACCAGGGCGCCACAGATTGTTGCCATTATCCAGACAGAATTAGCCAGATGGTTAACGATCAACGCTTTCCATCGATCCCACTTGCCATCACGAAACCTGGTCAGGTTGACAGCGAAACTTTCATCAGTTACGCCATAGGAGTAGAGCGCCAGGAACTTACGATTGACGCCTTGCAGGTAGACGGCCAAGGCCGAGCTCATCAGGACATGGCGTAAGTTGACGACGAAGGTGGTCAGGATAATGGCTGGGGTCGAGGCGCCAGCAGCGATCATGGCGACACAGATAAATTGGGCACTGCCGGCAAAAACCATCACTGACATCATGGCCACTGCCCACCAGGGAAGACCGGCTTTTTGAGCCAGCACACCTAAGGCCAGACCAATGGGGAAGTAACCGAGACAAATAGGCCATGCGGCTGATGCGCCTTGACGTATGGTTTGTTTATTACCGTCATCCATGGCAATCAATAAAATACATGTAGGATGTGGTGAGGAACGAACCGCATCAATCGTGTAGGCTGTTCTTCAGGGTCAAGGAAAGTATTAAAATACAGCATGTTGTGGGGGTTTTACAGAACTTGCCGTAAAAAAGTCTTGGTCCGCTCTTCCTGCGGAGCAGTAAAGAAATGCTCCGGAGTTCCTTCCTCAACCAGTTTGCCCTGGTCCATAAAGAGCACCCGGTCAGCCACTTCGCGAGCAAATCCCATCTCGTGGGTGACAACCACCATGGTCATGCCTTCACGGGCCAGCTGTTTCATGACTTCGAGGACTTCACCGACCATCTCCGGGTCAAGTGCACTGGTCGGTTCGTCGAAGAGCATTATCTTTGGATCCATGGCCAGGGCTCTGGCAATGGCAACGCGTTGCTGCTGGCCGCCGGAAAGGCGAATCGGATATTCATTCTCCTTCTCAGCAATGCCGACCTTTTGCAACAGCATACGGGCCTTTTCCAGGGCTTCGCTGCTCTTGCGCTTGCGAACTACTTGCTGGGCAAGGACGATATTTTGCAGCACCGACTTGTGTGGGAAAAGGTTGAACTGCTGGAAGACCATGCCGACTTCACGACGCACCAGGTTGAGATCGGTCTTTTTTGCCGACAGGTCGACACCATCAATTATGATCTGTCCTGAGGTCAGCGTTTCCAGTCCGTTAAGGCAACGAAGGTAAGTTGATTTGCCTGATCCGGACGGACCGATAATAACCACAACCTCACTTGGTTTGATATGGGCGGAAATGCCATCAACGGCATGTACCGTCTGATCACGTCCGACGAATGTCTTTTTCAGATCGACTGTCTTAATCACTGACTGCAAGCCTCCGTTCCACCCAGGCGGCTACCTGGGACAATACTGACGTCAGCAAAAGATAGAGGAAGGCGACGACGAACCAGATCTCAAAGGTGGCGAATGTTGAGGTGATAACCTCACGGCCACTCTTGGTCAGGTCGGTAATAGCAATGACCGAGACCAGTGAAGAATCTTTGATCAGGCTGATGAACTGACCTGCCAGTGGCGGCAGAGTACGCTTGAAGGCCTGTGGCAGGATAATGTGGATCATCGCCTGGGGGACATTCATCCCCAGGGAGCGGGCTGCTTCCATCTGACCTTTGGGGATTGATTGAATGCCGGCCCGGATAATTTCTGCAACGTAGGCTCCGGCAAAAATCGCCAAAGCGCTGATGCCAGCCATAATCCGGCTGATATCGAGAACGGTGCCGAGGAAGAAGTAGAAGATGAAAAGTTGCACCAGCAACGGCGTTCCGCGAATCAACTCGATATAGAAAACCGAGAGGCTGCGCAGGGTCGGATTATTGGAGACTCGGCACAGACCAGTGATCAAGCCGATAACCATACCGATAATACTGGCTGCTGCCGAAAGCCAGAGGGTCGTCCATAAACCAACCAGCAGCGGACCAGCGCGCCATTCAAAGGTCGCACCTAAGTAATCACCTTCAAAGAGGGTTTCGCCTTCAAAGACTTCAATTCCGTTGCTGTCAACTTCGAACGTTTCTTCTTCGCCGTTATCACCAAGCACCTTGATCTGGGTCTTGTCGCCAAGCTTGGATATGGTGGCAACTTGACCGTCGAAAGGTGCCGGTATCAGGGTTTCATCGTGATAGATGAAATATTGCGGGACACGGTTCCAGCGCCAGGTGTAATCGATTTTTTTAGTAGCGGCCCAGAGCCCAGCGCATAACGTAAAGAGAATTGCGATGGTTAATAAATTCCAGGGCCAAGTATTTCTGTTTGTGTTCAAAATGTTATTCCTGCATTAAGCCAGATAAAAAGATGGCGGGGCAATTCCATCTATGGAACGACCCCGCCATGCTAATCAATATTACTGGAGGTCTTTAAGCCATTTGTCGCTCAAGAACCACTTCTTGTAAATCTTGTCGTAGGTACCGTCGTTCTTCGCCTGGATCAGGAAGTTGTCCAGCCAGTTGATGAAGTCGGCGTTCTTTTTATTAACGGCCCATGCCAGCGGCTCATAGGTGAAGGGATCGTCGAGCAGGACCAGTTTTTTCTGGCCTTTTTCAGCAAACGCAATGGCGTTGAAAGGCAGGTCGTAAATGAAAGCATCAACCTTGCCGTTGAGCAGATCCATAACACCTTCCTGCTCGGTCTCGAAAGAAATGTACCTGGCTTTGGGGATCATGCGCTTGGTGGCTTGCTCACCGGTAGTGCCGAGCTTGGAAGCAACTTGGTACTTCTTGTTGTTCAGGTCTTTGTAGGACTTGATTTCGCCAGCCAGCTTCTTGTCGATCAGAATACTCTGGCCAATAACAATGTATGGCTTGGCAAAGCTGATCTTCAAGTTGCGCCCCTGAGTCAGAGTCATGCCGCTCATGAGGATGTCAAATTTCTTGGTGATCAGGGCAGGGATGATGCCGTCCCATGCGGTGCTGACCAGCTCAAGCTTAACGCCCATAGCTTTCGCCATCTGCTTGGCCATGTCGACGTCAAAACCAACAATTTCACCTTTTTTGTTAGTCATTTCGAAAGGCATGTAACCAGGTTCCATACCAACGCGCAGGGTGCCGCGATCAAGGATGTCGTCGAGGGTGTCTGCAGCAGCAACACCTGGCAGGACAACACAAAGGGCCAGCAGGCAGGCAATCAGAAGTTTGACTTGTTTCATCTATTGTTCCTCCTTGAAAAAATAGGGATAGCTTGGCCGAACCGTTCGGCCTTTGAATAATTAATAAGACTTTCCTTCATCTAGAAGCTCGGAAATAGACATACGAATATTGCATTGGGGGCAGAGAGGCAGATCTTCGATTGGCAGATAAACGATCTCTGTATAGCGGCACTTCGGGCATATAACTTCGATAGGTTCCCGTCTGCCACGACTCATAATCTCTCCAGCACTAGGTTACTAAGAAAACAATTGAATTAAGCGAAGTCTGCTTATACCATAGCGCCTTCGCATGAAACACGACATCTGCGGCCGGCTGATTGACTAAAAACAACCCCTTCTCTCTGTTGCCTGTAAGGCGATTTGCCTCTTGCGAGACTTCATTTGTTGGTATCAATGGATCAAAAGCATAAACGGCAAT
>DAOWJU010000101.1 GCA_030640215.1 Desulfuromonadales bacterium | reverse complement strand
TTGTTTTGGCTTTAGCGGTTGGACATCGTAGAGAGATTTATCTACGTCGCAAATAAATGAACTGTGTGTCAGCACCAGGTATCTGAGACAGTTTAAGTAAATTGTCCTAGAAGTTGTTCCAGTAGGAATTCTCATATTATCTTAGGACTTATGAGACAGTTTTTCAGCAACACAGAACGATAACAAAGCCTTGATTTATAGGCCCACATAAAAAGCCCCGGTAATCCGGGGCTTTTTTGTTGCGTTACTGATGGACCTTAAAGGCCGAGCTGCTTAAAGAAATCGTTCCCTTTATCGTCGACCAGGATGAAGGCCGGGAAGTTTACAACCTCAATTTTCCAGACTGCTTCCATGCCAAGTTCCGGGAAGTCGAGGCATTCAACCTTGGTGATGTTCTCGTCAGCGAGCAGGGCCGCAGGGCCACCGATGGAGCCGAGGTAGAATCCACCGAACTTCTTACAGGCGTCAGTGACTTGCTGGGAGCGGTTACCCTTGGCGATCATGACCATCGAACCGCCGTTTTCCTGGAGCAGGCCGACGTAGCTGTCCATGCGGCCAGCTGTGGTCGGGCCGAAGGAGCCGGATGGGCGGCCTTCTGGAGTCTTGGCCGGACCAGCATAATAGATCGGGTGTTTTTTCAGGTAATCAGGCAATGGCTTGCCGCTGTCGAGAATCTCCTTGAACTTGGAGTGGGCAATGTCACGGCCGACCACGATGGTGCCGTTGAGCAGCAGAGCATCGCCAGCTTTAAGCTTGGTCAACTCGGCCTGGATGTCGGCCATCGGCTGGTCGAGATTGATCTTGGCACCATGTTCGTGTTTGGCCATGCGGTATTCTTCCGGCAGCAGACGGCCCGGATCGCGATCCATCTCCTCAACGAACAGACCATCTCTGGTGATCTTGGCCTTGATGTTGCGATCGGCGGAGCAGGAGACTGCCATGCCGATCGGGCAGGACGCGCCGTGGCGAGGCAGGCGGATGACGCGTACATCGTGGGTGAAGTACTTGCCGCCGAACTGAGCGCCGATGCCAAGGTCCTGGGCTGCTTTTTGCAGCTTATCTTCCATCTCGATGTCGCGGAACGCCTGGCCGTGATCGTTACCTTCAGTCGGCAGGCCGTCAAGCTCTTTGGCCGTTGCCAGCTTAACCGTCTTCATGACCGCATCGGCCGAGGTGCCGCCGATGACAAAGGGGAGGTGGTAGGGCGGGCAGGGTGCGGTGCCGAGGGTGTTGAGCTTGGGAACAAGATAGTCGAAGAGCTTCTCGGGGGTGAGGAGTGCCTTGGTTTCCTGGAAGAGCATGGTTTTGTTGGCTGAACCGCCGCCTTTGGCGACAAAGAGGAACTTGTAGGCGTCGCCTTCGGTCGCGTAGAGGTCAATCTGGGCGGGCAGGTTGGTACCCGTGTTTTTTTCTTTATACATGTCAAGGGCTACGGTCTGACTGTAACGCAGGTTCTCTTCGGTGTAGGTTTTGAAGACGCCTTTGGAAATGTATTCAGCATCGTTAACGCCGGTCCAGACTTGCTGGCCTTTCTTGGCGACGACAGTGGCGGTGCCGGTATCCTGGCAGGTCGGCAGTTCGAACTTGGCGGCGACCATGGCGTTACGCAAAAAGGCCATGGCAACACCTTTGTCGTTGCGGGAGGCTTCCGGGTCGGTGAGAATCTTGGCGACCTGCTCGTTGTGCTCCTTACGCAGCAGGAAGGAGACATCCTTCATGGCATTATTCGCCAGGATAGTGATGGCTTCAGGACAGACCCGCAGTACTTCTTTTCCGGCGAAATTTTCAACAGCAACGTACTTTTCTGACCCTTCGATCTTGTAGTAGCTGGTCTCGTCTTTGCCTACGGGATAGGGGTTCTGATAAGTGAATTCCGGCATGATTTCTCTCCTTTAGAACGGCATGAAATATGGTCTCCGGGAAGGCTCTATCCCAGATGGAAACTGATTTCGAAGTATAGCTAAACTGTATACAGTTGTCGATAATTAACTGCAAATAATCTTATGTCATGGCCGCTATTTTGCCTCTGAATATATATCCATCTGTCCAATCCATCCTTTTCCTTGAATTCATAAGTCGTTCCGCTTATCCTCATCATCAAATTGGAACGATAACATGCTGGAAGGGTATTGACTCATCATGCAAAAACTACTCAAACAAATTCTCACCTCCAAGGTTTACGAGGCGGCTGTAGAGACGCCGCTGGAAGAATCAGCTGTTCTCTCGCAGGCTTTGCATAATCGTGTGTTGCTCAAGCGCGAAGACCTTCAACCGGTTTTTTCCTTTAAAATTCGTGGTGCTTATAATCGGATTGCGAACCTCAGTGAAGCGGAGATGGCCAAGGGTATTATTACGGCTTCGGCGGGAAACCATGCTCAGGGAGTCGCTTTCTCTGGCCAGAAACTGGGAATTAAAACGACGATCGTGATGCCGGTGACGACACCTGCCATCAAGGTCTCTGCGGTGAAGGCTTTTGGGTCCAAGGTTGTGCTGATTGGCGATAGCTATTCTGAGGCGGCTGAACATTGCGCCTATCTGGTTTCCCAGTCTGGTATGGTTTTTATTCCGCCCTTTGATGATGAGTTGGTGATTGCTGGGCAGGGGACTATCGCGGATGAGTTGTTACGGCAAAGCGCGGGCAGGATGGATGCTGTTTTTATTCCGGTTGGCGGAGGAGGTTTGCTGGCTGGAATGGCTGTCTTTCTGAAATCGCTCTGCCCGGAAGTAAAAGTAATCGGTGTCGAACCGGTTGATAGTGATGCGATGGCGCAATCGATTGCCGCTGGTCGTCGGGTTAAACTTGATACCGTCGGTATCTTTGCCGATGGGGTGGCTGTTCGCGAAGTTGGAAAATTGACTTTTGACCTCTGCCGCCAGCATGTCGATGAAATTATCCGGGTCGATATCGATGAGATCTGCAGCGCCATAAAAAGCGTCTATCAAGCAACTCGTTCCATAGTTGAGCCTGCTGGTGCACTTGCTTTAGCGGGTCTTAAAAAGTATGTGCGTGACGAGGGTGTTACGGGTCAGACGTTGGTTGCGATCAATTCCGGCGCCAACATGAACTTTGATCGCTTGCGCTATGTTGCCGAACGAACTCTGATTGGTGAAAAGCAGGAGGCTCTCTTTGCAGTCACCATTCCGGAGGAGCCTGGTTCTTTGTTCCGTTTTTGTCGCGAGGTGGTTGGCGAGCGCAATATTACCGAGTTCAATTACCGCCTGTCGGATCGAGAATCAGCTTATATTTTTGTTGGTATTGCTGTTGATGGAGATGAGCAGCGCCAGGCCTTTCGAGATTTATTGACTACACATGGTTTTGAAAATATCGACCTGACCGATAATGAGCTGGCAAAAACCCACCTTCGTTATATGGTCGGTGGGCGTTCTCCGCATGCCCAAGGTGAACGTCTTTTCCGCTTCTGGTTTCCTGAACGTCCTGGTGCCATGGCACGTTTCCTTTCTACAATGGGTGCTGACTGGAATATATCTCTTTTTCATTACCGAATTCAGGGTGGTGACTTCGGTAGGGTCCTTGTCGGTCTCGAAATCCCTTCTGGGCAGGAAGCTCAACTACAATCCTTTCTCGATAGTCTTGGTTATCGCTACGTTGAAGAATCAGATAACGAAGCTTATCAGCTATTCCTTTGATTTTCCGTGAATAATAATTGACAGTTTTAGTCGGGTATGTTATCCGTTAACCAAGTCCAGTCACCGGCAGATCTCTTGTCGGTATTTTTACAGAAAACGGGACGTGGAGGGCATACCGAAATGTTTAATACCATTCGTGAAGACATCTATTCAGTATTTGATCGGGACCCGGCTGCACGCAGTGTCTTTGAGATTATCTTCTGCTATCCAGGGTTGCATGCGGTCTGGTTTTATCGTGTGGCCCATTGGTTCTGGACCCGTAACCTCTTCTTCCTTGGTCGCTTTACTTCCCACATAGGCCGGTTCCTGACCGGTATTGAGATCCATCCTGGTGCCCAGATTGGCAAACAGTTCTTTATTGATCACGGCATGGGTGTTGTGATCGGTGAGACTGCCGAAATCGGCGATAATGTCACCTTGTATCATGGCGTCACCCTTGGTGGGGTTACCTGGGATAAGGTCAAACGTCATCCGACCGTTGGTGACAACGTTGTGATCGGTTCAGGAGCCAAGGTGCTTGGCCCGTTTACTGTTGGCAAAGGCGCCAAAATTGGTTCTAACTCAGTCGTCGTCAAAGAAGTCCCGGCGAATTCCTCCGTTGTTGGCATTCCAGGTCGCGTTGTTATGCAACAAGAGCCAAAGGTCGAAGAGAAGAGGCCAGACCTGGAGCACGGCAAAATGCCCGATCCTGAAGCTAAAGCGATCAGTTGTCTTTTTGATCAGATTCGTGCTTTAGAAAAAAAGCTTGAGGGGCTGACAGAGAGGCTTGAAAAAGCGGAGGCTAAGCCAGCGGCAAAGTCTCCAGTGAAAAAAACTTCCGCCAAGCCAACAACGCAGCGTAGATCTGCGGCCAAGACCTCTGTGGCGAAGCCGAAAAGTAAGGCTGCTGGCAAAGCAAAAAAGGCTGAGGGATAAAGCATATGCGTATGTCCACCAAAGCACAATATGCCGTGCGGGCTATGGTCAACCTGAACCTTTACTCCGATGGCTCTCCGGTCACTCTGCGTGATATCTCACTTCGTGAAAGTATCTCCCTGACTTATCTGGAGCAGCTCTTTGTTAAGTTGCGTCGTGGTGAGATTGTCAAAAGCGTACGTGGCCCGGGCGGTGGTTACTTGTTGGCTCGACCGGCTCAGGATATTCAGGTTGACGAGATTATCGACAGTGTCGAGGAATCGTTGGTGCCTGTCTCTTGTATGGATCAGAAACATGGCTGCGTTTGTGATGACCAGTGTGTGACGCATAATGTCTGGCACGGCCTCGCAGAGCGAATTCGTGATTTCCTCTCTTCAATTACATTGGAGGAGCTGACTCTAGAGGCAAAGGGCAGGTCTGGTAAGTCAAAAACTAATTCTTGATTAAGACTTTAAATTCAAAATTGATTTTATAGGAGGCACAAAGTTGAAACAGATTTACTTGGATTACAATGCGACCTCTCCAGTGAGGCCTGAAGTGCTTGAGGTTATGCTGCCGTTTTATAAAGAGCAGTTTGGCAACCCTTCGAGCGTGCACTGGGCCGGCCGGGCTGTCTCTGGGGCACTTGAAAAGGCCAGAGAGCAGGTTGCTGCTTTGATTAATGCTTCTCCTGCGGAGATTGTTTTTCTCTCCTGTGGCAGCGAGGGGGACAATATGGCAATCAAGGGGACTCTGGGAGCTCTTAAGGATAAAGGAAACCACATCATCACCACAGCAGTGGAGCATCCTGCTGTATTGGAAACCTGCGAAGCTCTGGAAAAAGAAGGCTATGATGTCACTTTCCTGCCAGTGGATAAAAACGGAACCCTTGATTTAGCGGACCTTGAAAAAGCGATTACCGACAAGACCGTTCTGATTTCTGTGATGTGGGCAAACAATGAAACCGGTAATATTTACCCGATTGAAGAGATCGGCAAGATTGCCAGGAAATATAAGATTCGTTTTCATACTGATGCCGTGCAGTCGGTCGGCAAGGTCCCGGTTGATGTGCAGAAAGCCAACGTTGACCTCTTGGTGATCTCCGGGCACAAGATCGGTGCTCCCAAAGGCGTTGGAGCTATATACATTCGTCGCGGTACGCGCATGACAACCTTCATGCATGGTGGTCATCAGGAACGCAATCGACGGGCCGGTACCCAGAATGTTGCTGGCATTGTTGGCCTCGGTAAAGCCTGTGAGATGGCAGCTGCAGAGCTTGATGATTACTACAAACGTGTCCGCGCCCTGCGTGACCGGTTGGAAGATGGTGTCCTCAGCCAGGTACCTGATATTAAGTTGAATGGTACCCCTGATCGGGAACAGCGCTTGCCAAACACTCTGAATGTCAGTTTTGCGTACATTGAGGGGGAGTCGTTACTGCTCAATCTCGATATGTTCGGTATCGCAGCCTCATCAGGTTCAGCTTGTACTTCTGGCTCGCTTGAACCTTCTCATGTTATGGGCGCGATGTGTGTTGAAGTCACCCTGGCGCATTCGAGTACGCGGTTCAGCCTCGGACCAGAATCGACTGCTGAAGAAGTTGATAAAGTATTAGAAGTTTTGCCAGCAACCGTGCAGCGTCTGCGCGAAATGAGTCCTTTGTATAATTGCGGCAAAACTGCTGAAGATTGTGAAACCTGTGAAACTGTGAGACGGATTTAGTTGTGTGAAAAAAGCAAAGCAGATGTTTGTGTGCCTGCAAGGCACCTGATACGAAACTTAAGGAGTTGATATATGTACACCGATAAAGTTATGGACCATTTTACCAATCCGCGTAATGTAGGCGAAATTGAAGATGCCAATGGTGTGGGGGAGGTGGGTAACGCCTCCTGCGGCGACATCATGAAAATATTTCTTAAAGTTGAAGATAATATTATCCAGGACGTCAAGTTCAAGACTTTCGGTTGTGGTGCAGCAATCGCGACGTCTTCCATGGTGACGGAAATGGCCATCGGCAAGACTATTGACGAGGCACTTGAACTGAGCAATCAAGCTGTTGCCGAAGCCCTCGATGGTCTTCCTGCACAGAAAATGCATTGTTCAAATCTGGCGGCCGATGCTTTGCATGAGGCTATAAAAGACTATAAAGAACAGAATGAATAGGCCGTACTCTTAAGGTGTTACCTTGTGTAGGGAGGGCATCTTTTGGGTGCCCTTTCTTTATGATGGCGAAAAAATGTAGGATGTGGTGAGCTTGCGAACCACATCGATATTGTCACTTTGGAGTCTGGTCCTCCAATAAGGTACAATGAATTTGATTGCTTCTCAATTGATGCGGTTCGTTCCTCACCACATCCTACAGGCCATTGAAAAATAGACCCACTATGATTGAAGCTGGAAAAAGAGTTGTCGTCGCCATGAGCGGCGGGGTTGATTCGTCGGTTGCTGCTGCTTTGCTCAAGGAGCAGGGCTGTGAAGTGATCGGTATGACCATGCAGATCTGGGACTACTCAAGTTTTACCGCTGAGCATGGTGAAAGTTTTGGTTCCTGCTGTTCGCTAGATGATGTTTATGACGCGCGCCGGGTTGCCGAGTCGCTCGATATCCCTTTCTACGTGGTCAACTTCGAAAAACAGTTTGAAAAGGAAGTGATAGAGCGCTTCTGTGATGACTATTTCAAAGGCCTCACCCCCAATCCCTGCGTTATTTGCAACCAGATTCTCAAATTCGAAACCCTTCTACGCCGTGCCCGTGAACTACAGGCTGATTACCTGGTTACTGGACATTATGCGCAGCTTGTTCACGAAGGCGGCCTGTTCTCTCTAAAAAAAGGCCTGGACCGCAACAAGGACCAAACCTACTTCCTCTTCACTCTGACTCAAGAACAGATGAAGTACGTTCGCTTCCCGTTGGGTGGTATGACTAAGGAAGAGGTTCGCAAGCATGCCTCTCGTCTGGGCCTGAAAGTGGCTGAAAAGGCTGAAAGTCAGGACATCTGTTTCGTCCCTGATGGCGACTATGTGCGTTTTCTCGAAGAGCAGCGTGGTTCAGGAGCCATGAATGGCGATATTGTCCATGTTGATGGCCAAGTGCTGGGCAAGCATCAGGGAACCTATCGATATACAATAGGTCAGCGCCGCGGTCTGGGTCTCTCCTGGGCGCAACCGCTTTACGTGGTCGGCATTGACGCGCAGAACCGCAAGGTGATCGTTGGTGAAAAACAGTATCTCGATGTTTCACACTGTTATGTCAATAATATCAATTGGTTGATTGACCCCCCGGTGAAATCAATCGAAGCTGCATGCCGCATCCGTTATCGTCATCAGGAAGCTCCCTCATTGATCACAATACTGGAAGATGGTTCTGCTCG
>DAOWJU010000262.1 GCA_030640215.1 Desulfuromonadales bacterium | reverse complement strand
GGCATGTCGGGGGCTCGTGATTCGGTGATCGGGATTCGCAAAGAGCTGTCGATCCAGCGCTTCATGACCCAGATGCCGGTTCGCTATGAGATTGCCAAGAAAGATCCAGTCCTCTGTGGTGTCGTCGCCTCAATCGACGAATCGACTGGCAAGGCCATTGGAATAGAGCGTGTTCAAGTTGCAGGCTGCTAGTGAGTGCCGGCAGATAGAGCGGGCCATGTTGCTGTGCATTTAGGTGTCTGTCCGCGGATGCAGCCAAGGTAAAGATATAACTCAAACACATTGAATAGTTGGTATTGAAAATGAATTTTATCGAAGAACTGACCTGGCGCGGCATGATCCACGACATTATGCCCGGAACCGAAGAACAACTTCAAAAAGAAATGACCTCGGCCTACGTTGGGATCGACCCGACTGCGGATTCTCTGCATATCGGCCACCTGGTCAGCGTGATGATGCTCAAGCATTTCCAGCTCGCTGGCCATAAACCGATCGTGCTTGTTGGCGGGGCAACAGGGATGATCGGCGATCCGTCGGGTAAGTCGACGGAACGTAACCTGCTCGATGAGCAGGCCCTGCGTCACAACGAGGCATGTCTGAAAAAGCAGTTGACGCGGTTCCTTGATTTTGAGTCGGATGCCGCCAATGCTGCCGAGTTGGTCAATAATTACGACTGGATGAAAGACTTCAGTTTTCTCGATTTTATCCGCGATATAGGTAAGCACATTACAGTTAATTACATGATGGCCAAGGACAGCGTCAAAAAACGTCTGGGCGAAGAATCCAAGATGGGGTTGTCCTTCACCGAATTCTCGTATCAGTTAGTTCAGGGAACTGATTTTTTACACTTGTACCGCGAGAAGAACTGCAAGTTGCAGATGGGTGGGTCCGACCAGTGGGGGAACATCTTGACAGGGACAGAGCTTGTCCGCCGCAAGGAAAGCGGTGAAGCCTTTGCCATAACCTGCCCGCTCATCACCAAGGCGGACGGCGGTAAATTTGGCAAGACAGAAAGCGGCAACGTCTGGCTCGACTCAAAACTGACCACACCGTACAAATTCTACCAATTCTGGCTTAATGTCTCTGACGCCGATGCCGAGAAGTACATTAAAATCTTTACGCTCTTAAGCAAGGAAGAAGTAACATCGTTGGTCAAAGAGCAGGAGGTTGCACCGCACCTGCGAGCGCTGCAGAAACGCCTGGCAAAAGAGGTCACCTGTATGGTTCATGACCAAGATGAATACAATAAGGCTGTGGAAGCCTCACAGATTCTTTTTGGCAAAGCCACAACCGAAAGCCTGTCAAAGCTGGATAAGGAGACCTTTCTTGCGGTGTTTGAGGGTGTGCCGACCTATGCAGTTGACCGTGCCAAGCTCAATGACGGTGTGCCGGTCGTAGAACTGCTTGCCGCTGAAACAGCGGTTTTCCCATCTAAAGGTGAGCTGCGCCGTACGATGAAAGGAAACGGGCTTAGCCTGAACAAGGCCAAGCTGACTGATCAGGAATACCTGGTGACTGGGGCGGACCTGATCAACGGATCATACCTGCTGGTACAGAAGGGCAAGAAAAATTACTATATAATCGAGGCGGTGTGATTTCGCTCAAGGCACTTTAATACCACCGTACTATGTTTTCTCCTGTTCGAAGCATCCTGAGATCAATGCTGGCCTGGTTGCCTCCAATGGTGAAGCGCGGCGTCTGATCAAGCAGGGTGGTTCAAGCTGAATGGCGAGAAGATTGACAATGCGAATCTGCAAGTAGAGCCAGCTGGCGAACTTATTCTTCAAGCAGGCAAGCGACGTTTCGCTCGCGTATTTATCACCTAAAAACAGTTAGTTGCAAGAAGTGATATTTTTTTGAGAAAAAGGTAAAAAAACCCCTTGACTCAAAACGCCAACTCCGTTAGATTCCCCCCTCGTTGCAAGCAAAACGGTGACGAAAAAAGCAGCATGGCTCAACGGAGCCATCAAGCTTAGTACCGGGTCTTTGAAAACTAAATAGCAGATGTTTGAGATGGTTTGTGGAAACAAATCAAAAGTAAGAAACAGAATCAAAACTATACAGTTATACAACTGGAGAGTTTGATCCTGGCTCAGAACGAACGTTGGCGGTATGCTTAACACATGCAAGTCGTACGTGAAAGCGGACTTCGGTCCGT
>DAOWJU010000228.1 GCA_030640215.1 Desulfuromonadales bacterium | reverse complement strand
TACTCCTGGGGAGATTTGTTCTGCTCGATGACCGTACCGATAATCGAGGTCGTCGCCAGCAGAATCAGGGTAATAATCGCCAGCTTCAGGGAACAGAAAAAGTCCCACAGCTGGTCGTTGAAGCTCTTTTCTTTACTCAAGATATTTTCTCCTGAACAAATTAATTTTATCGAAAAAGTCGTAACCCAAAGTCACCACATTTCCATTTAAGTTTTGAATTAAGTTTAAAGTATTGTGGGAAGCAGCAGACATCTCATCAAGGTCGCCGACTGCAAAGTTGAATCAGGTCAAAAGAGAGATCAATTAAGAAGAACAACCGTGCGTTGCGAAAGAATCGCCTGTGCAACGCGTAGCGGCGGTTGAGGCAAAGGAACTGCCGCAACCAGCTTGACACTTTGCATTGCACTTGGGAGTGAATTGTTTGCAGATAAAGGCACAAGCGAGGCCGTCGAAGTTCTTTTGATGCGCTTAAAAAAGACGGCTTCACACTGTTGTGTAGAGAAATCGAGACACAGACCACAGGAGTCGCCACTGGCCTGACTTATAGTGGGGACATCATATTGTTCCGTAGCACCCTGCTCCTGCCCATCATCACAACAGTCACGACCCGTTGCGTAGCTGACCTCAACATGACCGTCATCACCCACACACCAGGCGTAGCCCAAAAGATTCCCGGCACTCGTCAGCAGAAAGACGGCAAGCAGTAGAAAAGTCACTATTTTTGCAGAGCGGGTAAATTTCATCGCACCGGAAGATAACACAGGCCTTCAAAGAGTTGCCAGTACTATCGAACAAGCTGTTTTATAAGCGTTCAGAGGCCATCAAGTACGCTGTTCGTTGCCGCAATTCGGACAGTAAGCCCAGGTATCTCTCAGTCCGACATGGCATGAGCTACACAAAAAACCAATATGCTTCGTATGCTTGCGATTTTTGATAGCAAAAAAGACCACGCCAGCCACCAGGTTGGCACCGATTAGCACCCAACCCATCGGCGGGATTCGCAGAAAGTCATTAATCACACAATGACCCCAATAGAGCGCCCAGAGGTTACATGCAAGGATCGCTACAATCGCCGCCACACAACAGACGATAAACCATGAATATTTATATTTTCGAAACAATATTTTCATGAGCTTGCCACTTTGTTGAATTGTATACTCCGGCGTTGAATTGTATACTCCGGCGTTCAAATGTTTACACCAGCGTTCAAATACTTACAGCTTCGTTTAAATGTTTGCACCAAGGGCAATACTTCACCCAGCGATCGTGAACCTTGCCGCAACCGGGGCAGATTTCTCGCAGCACAGCCTGACATTGCGGACAAACCAGCCAACCCGACTCGACTTGCTCCGAGCAACCAGGGCATTCACCTGACAATGGGGGCTCGGGAGGAACCGGCGTGTCGAACTCCATACAGATAAAATAGAAGATAATGGAGAGGCTGATAATAAAAATCAGGAACATAAGGCCTCACACCGCCCGCGAAAAACTTCCGTTGATCGCTGCAGAATCTTTCTCAATCAGACCGTCACGCAGGTAAAGAGTACGGTCGAACCAGTCCAGGTTGTCCCGATTGTGGGTCACCATGATGATGGTCTGACCATCCTGATGCAGTTCTGACAACAAGCTCATCACCTGGTGGCTGGTCGCCGTATCAAGACTGCCGGTCGGTTCGTCAGCGAGCAGCAATGGCGGATTATTAACCAGCGACCTGGCAATCGCCACCCTCTCTTGCTCGCCACCTGACAACTGTTGCGGTAAGTGCAACATACGATCCGGCAAACCAACGCGCTCCAGCATATTGCTGGCACGTTGCCGCTTTTCAGCTGCAGAAAGTTTAGAGACAGCCAGTGGCAGCATGACATTTTCCAGAGCATTCAGATAAGGGATCAGATTGTGTGACTGAAAGATGAAACCAAGATATTCACGTCGGAAATCAGCTTGCTTTTCTGGATGCAGACCATAAACATCAATGTCATCAATAGTGACCGTACCGAAAGACGGGCTGGTTAGACAGCCCAAGACACTCAGCAGGGTGCTTTTACCGCTCCCGGATGGTCCCATCACGCCAAGAAAAGTTCCCTCATCTACAGTAAGAGAGATCTCCTGGAGCGCTGTTACACAATCAGCACCATTGATATAGCGCTTGGTGACTTGTTCAAGATTAATCAGATTCATACCTGTTCCCCAAGTTATAGAGCTCTGAGCGCTTCGCTCGGCTCCAGACGACTGGCACGAAGAGCTGGCTGCAGCGAAGCCAACAAACCAACAAAGACAGCGGCAATAACGGCAGCGACAGCCAGGCTTGGATTCCATTGCCAACTGGCCTTACCGCCATCAAGTAATGGCAAGGCAGTCAGGGTTGCAGCCACTCCAGTCAGATAGCCGAGCACACCGGCCAGGGCACTGACAACGGTTGCTTCCATCAAAACCAGATGCAGGATGTGACGACGGCGATAACCGATCGCCCGAAAGATACCAATTTCACGGGTTCTTTCACTGATAGCACCCATCATTGTGACAAACACCAGCAAGGCACCGATAATCACGACTGTCACAGCAACTCCCCAAGCGAAGAGCCGGAACTGACCGAGCGCGTGCATGCGCGTCTTCACCACCTGTTGAACTGCCTGAACATCAACCCCTGGCAAGACGACCTGTAACTGATTGACCATATCGGCAACCGGACAATCGTGACAGAGCGCAGCGATTTCAACCATGCTGACCAAGCCCTGTTTGCCGAGAATTTCCTGGGCGACCGGCAAAGGAGCCACAAGCAACTGGTCATCCTGCGAGCCGGTTTTAGCCAGCAAGCCAACCACGATAAAATCCTGGCCGTTAATCTTCAGGCTGTCACCCATGGTCAGGTTGAATCGCCGCGCAACCGTGTCACCAACGACTAGCTCACGACCATCCTGTACAGGGCGACCAGCAATCGACCACCAGCGCTTCAGCTTGAATTCTGCAGCCGGGTCGACGCCCATCAGCATGACTCGCTGGCCATCCACATCGACCGTACCGAGGACTTTGGAGGCAATCGTGGCAATATTGCGCCGATTGGGGATCTCATCAATATTGACCAGACTGCTCTGCTGAATTTCCTGCGCAACCAGATTGACGCCACCAAGTTGAATACCGCCATAACTCAGAGCGAGCTGATCACTCTGTGGCGTAATAATGATGTTGGCACCAAAATTCTCCAGCTCCTGTTGAGCCCGTTGACCGAGGGCATCCGTCAATGACAGAAGAGTGACCACTGTAGCGACACCGATCAAGAGCCCGACGACAAGAAAAATTGCCCGGCCCTTACGGCGTCTCAGGTTATGAAAAACGATATGTTCCAATCGCACAATAAATATCCTTAGTTGACAGCAGTCTTGAAATAACCAATGCCGCGCTCAATATCGTTCGCAGCGATGACAATGGTTTCACCAACCTGCTGGCGTTGCAGTGGTGCCGGATTACAGCCGCCTTTGACCACGTTCACCAGATCCGTCCGGAAATGCTGATCGCAGTTATTGCAGACCATGTCATTGCCTTCCTGACGATAACCTTTGCGCTCACGGTAGCAGACGTCGCAGGTATCAAAGGCCGCACGGACCACACCATCCTGACTACGTACCACGAAGAAATCGATCGGGCCGGATTTCCCTTCGAAACGATAGAATTTGGCTTTGCCATCAGCATAGTCAGCCGCAGGGAAGAGGAGCTTGCCATTCTGCCCGGCCTGAACCGTTTCATGACCGGCGAGGGCGCTCTGGCCAAAAACAAACCAGCCGCCGCCAGCGACCACAGCCAGGACAAGCACCACGATGGGAATCAGTAATTTATTCCCGGAAGAAGATTTTTGGTTAAATTGTTCACGTTTTGCTTCGCGTTCAGACATAGTCAGCATCTCCTGTTCTTTGAAAGTTATCTGTATTCATCAAATCCCGTTTCTGATTTGGAACCTATCTAGTGTCCATCCGGAAACTCCGGATGAATCTAAGTGTAGTTTTCGATTTGGAAGCAAGCAATTTTTCGCAAGGTCAAGGAAATCAAGCGCCCAGTTTAATCAAGTCAAGCACTGAAGCGGAGGCGTAGTACTTTACGCCGCACAATCAAATGTGCAGATTGACGCCGAGATTGCGGAAAAGGGCCGTTTCCGGACGAAAACTAACCACAACAGCCACCGCCGCTACCGCTACCACAGCCACCACCACT
>DAOWJU010000276.1 GCA_030640215.1 Desulfuromonadales bacterium | reverse complement strand
GGTGCCGCGCTTCGGCAAGAAGGCGTATGAGCAGGCCGCCGGTTTTATGCGCATCAGGGATGCCAAACAACCGCTTGACAATACGGCGGTACACCCGGAGCGCTATAAGTTGGTTGAACAGATGGCTGCGGATCTTGGTGTCTCTCTGCCAGCGCTGATTACCGAACCGGCATTGCTCGACAAAATCAGGCTGGAGCAGTATGTCGGCGCTGATATTGGTCTGCCAACACTGCGTGATATTGTTGCCGAACTGAAAAAACCAGGTCGCGATCCTCGCGAAACATTCGTTACGACCAGCTTCCGCGAGGATGTCATGGAGGTCAAAGACCTCAAGGAAGGTATGACCCTCAACGGCATTGTCACCAATGTCGCCGCATTTGGTGCGTTTGTCGATATCGGCGTTCATCAGGACGGCCTGGTGCATATCAGCCAACTTGCCGACCGTTTTGTTAAAGATCCGAATCAGGTGGTCAAGGTTGGTCAGCAAGTACAGGTCAGGGTTCTGTCGATCGATCTGCAGCGTAAGCGGATTGGTTTGAGCATGCGCAAAAGGGGAACAGTAGAAGATCGATGATGAAAAAATTTAATTCGACTGTCCATCGTGATTTGATTAAGCGTTTTCTCATTGCTACTCTGGCAATTTCAATCGTAATCGTTGTGATTGCATACTTCATCGAGCGCAGCCGGATCATCAACGACATCACCTTCTTTGCCAATCAGCGTATCTCGCAGGTCAACCCACACATTTACGACTTGCTTGATGACCCGACAGAGATCGACGTCGATCAACTGATGAGCCGGATCAAAGGGAAAGATGGACCGATTCATCAACGAACCGGATACTTTCCGGTCGCGGCCATTTACGATCTACAGGGGCAAAAACTCGCTGAAAGTCTCGACCCTGAGTACCCTGACGGCCAGGCCCTGTACGATGGCCTTGCTGCAGAAACGCTTCTGGAGCAGTCCACTGAAAAACTGGTGGCAAGCCCAACCCGGATCGCCGGTCATCCAGTTATTCGGGTCGGCCTCCCCCTGAACAATCGCCACGGAACACCTGTGCTGCATATCGTCGGTATCTATGCCCTTTCAGATGTCGCCCTGGCTGAATTCAACCATCGGTTGCAACGTACTCTCCTCTTTGTCATGCTGATCGTGGCAACCAGCGCCATGGTGCTCTACCCGGTCGTGCTCGGCTTGCTTCGTCGGGTCGAGGGTCTCTCGGTTCGCCTGCTCGATGCCAACCTCGAGATTATCAACACTCTGGGTGGTGCCATTGCCAAGCGTGACAGCGATACAGATGCCCACAACTACCGGGTGACGCTCTATTCAGTGCGCCTTGCCGAGTCTATTGGTGAGAGTGAACAGACCATACAGGGACTGGTCAAGGGGGCATTTCTGCATGACGTCGGCAAGATTGGCACCGAGGACCGGATTCTGCTCAAACCGGGCAAGTTGGATGATGACGAGTTTGCCATCATGCGCCAGCATGTGACGCACGGCATCGACATCGTGAACCGTTCTGCCTGGCTTGCGGATGCCGTACCGATTGTCGGCTGCCACCATGAAAAGTATGATGGGTCTGGTTACCCGAACACTTTAAAAGGAGAGGACATCCCGGTTGGGGCCAGGATTTTCGCTATTGCCGACGTGTTTGATGCGCTCACCTCCGTGCGCCCATACAAAAAAGCCTTTTCTCTGGAACAGTCTCTGCAGATTCTTCTGGAGGGTCACGGCACTCACTTTGATCCAGATCTGCTCGACAAGTTTGTAATTCTGGTGCCGGAACTGTACAACAGATTTGCTGGCGATGAATCCGACCTGATTCGCAATGAAGTTGCAGCCATCGTCAACACATACTTCACGAAAGTGGAAGAATCCTCTTGAACAACAACATTAACATGGGTCTGAATCTGGCTGTTCACGAAGGCTCCTGGCCAGGATTTCGAAAGCCAGGTCGAGATCAGCCTCCGGGTTGAGTGCTGATCCGAGCAGGCGAGTCAGCGTAGCACGTTTGATCAAGCGGTCATCATAGCCAGCCCGCGGGGCAAGGCGGTTCAGCTCGTTCTTCAGGTGAGCAAAATTAAGGTCGCGGGTAAACTGCATCGCTTCACCAAGACCATCGTAGTTCATCGCCGCCCGATCAAAAATCACGACTGCTTGTTCGTGGGTATACAACCATAGCGTTTCGTCGCGTTCTTCAGTGTTCACGACCTTTTCACGCGTCACTTTCTTAGTCATCGGCACACCGCCGGCG
>DAOWJU010000128.1 GCA_030640215.1 Desulfuromonadales bacterium | reverse complement strand
GGCATCAAGCGGACCATGGAGATGGTGCTGCTTGGTGATCGTTACGATGCTCAGCAGTTGCTGTCGATGGGTATGTTGAACTGGGTTGTGCCAGCCGTAAAGCTGACAGAGGAGACAGGGAAACTGGCTGCGCGCCTTGCGGCAGGGCCTGTTCGTGCCTATACCAACAGCAAGCTGCTGGTGGAGGCCTCCCTGCACTCAACACTCGATGAACAGCTCAATGCGGAGGAGGAGAAATTTCTTGATTGTACGACGACGAGCGATTTCGATGAAGGTGTGAGTGCCTTCTGTGAAAAACGCACGCCGCGCTTCGGCGGCTGACTCCGGCTAGCTAGTGAGGAAGGAATTGTCTCATGCAGATCAAAGTTAAGCTGTTTGCAACATTTAGAATCGGGCGGTTCAAGGAAAAAATGCTGGATTTTCCAGCGGGAACGACCGTGAATCAGGTTATGCAAAAACTCGATATCTTGTCCTGTGAGTCGGGGGTGGTGGTTGTCAACGGTAGGGTGGCAAAGTTAGAGCAGATATTGGTAGATGACGATGTGCTGAGCGTTTTCCCGCTCGTCGCGGGTGGTTAATAAGATGGAACTTAAGATGGGTGATGGCGCAGGATGATCTGCTTTTATGAGTCGGTTCTGAAGCCTTCTCTGTGGCTGTCTAATGAAGATTGCCATTGCAAAGATGCTGGGATGTCTTGTCCATTAGAAACCTGAGTATTTTAACTTGGGAGAAGACCAGTCATCTCATGAAGATGAGGTGTGATCAATGACTGATTATCAAAAAAGAGCGCAGATATGGCAAAATTGCAATTAAGTACAGGTGATAATGCGCCTGATTTTGACTTTGACACACCCTGGGTAGCCAAGGAGCGATTTTACGAAAAAGCAGGAGATAACGCGTCTGTACTGATTTTTCTCCGTTATCTTGGCTGTCCTGTCTGCCAGATGGAAATGGCGAAAATCAAAAAGGAAATTGACCTGTTTGTTCGAAAAAACACCCGGGTTTTTGTTGCTCTGCAGAGTCAACCTGAAATTGTTGCCGGTTTAAGCAATGAAAAAGACTGGCCGTTTACCATCATCTGCGACCCCAATTCTGATATTTTCAGTCAATACCATGTCACGCTTGGAGGTATTTTAAAATACCTGCACCCGGCAGGGTTGGTGGCTGTCGTTAAAGCAACTTTTCAGGGATTTCGTCATGGCAAGTTCGAGGGCCGGGAAACACAGCTACCAGCATCATTTATTGTGGCGCCTGATAAACGGATCACGTATGCCTATTATGGTAAAACTATCTGTGATTTACCTTCAGCAGAGGTGTTGGCGGCAAAAGTATGACCGTATTTTAAAAAAAACATTATTGTGCTTGTCAGTAAGAGCTTCCATGTACGTATGTTGTTTCTGACGTCACAATGCCGAACATAACTGGCACAGTGTGCTGGCTAAATTAGTAGCCAGTTTATCCATAGTCCTACAATGGTCTAGAGAAAACAGCGCCCATTGTTTGCAAGGATAAAACATGAAGAAGACTATCTTGACCATAATCCTGCTTGCGATGCTGAATCCTAGTGTTGTAGTTGCCGCCAGTGAGCACCTGCGCCTGGCTACAACCACTTCAACTGAAAATTCCGGGTTGCTGGCCAAATTACTGCCTCCTTTTGAGCAGGCCAACAACTGTCAGGTCGATGTCATCGCTGTCGGGACCGGTAAAGCGATCAAGTTAGGCGAAACCGGTGATGTTGATGTCGTTATGGTCCATGCCCGTAGCAAGGAAGACAAGTTTGTTGCCGATGGGCATGGTGTCGACCGGCATGACGTGATGTACAACGATTTTGTTCTCCTTGGGCCTGCCAGTGATCCTGCCGAGATTAGTGGGATGGCTGATGCCATTGAGGCCATCGGCAAAATCGCTTCTGACAAAATCACCTTCGTTTCTCGTGGCGATGATTCCGGAACCCATAACCGCGAAAAGCAACTCTGGCAAGCTGCCGGAGTTACCCCGGCAGGGGATTGGTATCTGGAAGCCGGGCGCGGCATGGGCGAAGTGATTGTCATGGCCGGTGAACGTCAAGGATACACCTTGAGCGATCGTGGGACCTACCTGGCCTTTAAAGATAAGACACCATTACGGATTGTTGGGGAGGGGGACAAACGATTGTTTAACCCCTACGGTGTCATTATGGTCAACCCGCAGAAGCACACGCATGTCAAGGTTGAGCTGGCGGAGAAATTCCTCGATTATCTGACATCGGATCAGGCGAGAGCCCTTATTACCGTATACCGCAGAGGCGGCGAACAGCTTTTTTACGTGCAGTGAGGTGATGGTTTGGGGTCTCTGGACGATTCATTGATGACTGCGGTCGAGCTGCTTTTCAATCTCGACCGGGAGGTTTGGTTGACCATCTGGACCTCTCTCTACACCTCAAGCTGTGCAATCGTTTTTGCGGCATTGATCGGAATTCCAATTGGTTTGTGGCTGGGGATCAGCCGTTTTCGCGGCCGACGGTTGACGATCACGCTCCTGAATACCCTGATGGCTATGCCGACAGTGGTGATCGGGCTGGTACTGTTCGGTTTGTTTAGTCGTCAAGGACCATTCGGCCTCCTGGGGTTGCTCTTTACACCCTGGGCAATGATCGCTGGACAAACAGTACTTGCGACGCCGATTGTGGCTAATTATGTGTTGGCCGCAGTCAGCGGTTCCGACCAGCGTATTATGGACACGGTTTTAACTTTGGGCGCAACGCGTTTTCAGGCCAGCGTTCAACTGCTAAAAGAAATCCGCTTCGGTGTGATGGCTGCGGTAATTGCCGGTTTCGGCCGGGTGATTGCCGAAGTTGGAGTGGCGATGATGCTCGGCGGGAATATCCGTGGTTCAACCCGTACCATGACTACGGCGATTGCCCTGGAAACCAGCAAGGGGGAATTTGCCTTCGGTTTGTCGTTGGGGATTGTCCTCTTAAGTGTGGCTTTAATCGTCAATTTATTTTTAAACCTGTTGCAGCAAAGGTGAGCTGATGGAACCGGTTATCTCCATAAAGGATGTTTTGGTCAAGCAGGGGGAAATTTTCAGTCTGTCGATAGAGAATCTAGAATTGCATTTTCGCCGGATATATACCCTGATGGGCTCGAACGGTGCAGGGAAAAGCACCCTGCTCAGAACGATGGCTTTGTTGACCTTACCCGAAAGAGGAACGGTCAGGCTTGCCGATGCTGGTGCCGGGAATCTTGCTCAGCAACGGCAAAAGGTCACCCTGGTTGAGCAGTCTCCATATCTGTTAAAGGGGAGCGTGTCTGACAATCTTGCGTTTGGCTTGAAACTTCGCGGAATCCGCAGAAAGGAACAGAAAAAGCGCATCATATCTGCATTGGCATTGGTTGGGCTTGAAGGGTTTGAGCCGCGCAAAGCCAATGAACTTTCTGGTGGGGAAGTGCAGCGGGTCGCCTTGGCACGTGCGTTGGTTCTGGAACCAAAAGTCCTCTTATTGGATGAACCGACCTCCAGTATCGACAGTAAGAGTCTTCAGGCATTTGAAGAAATGCTCAGCCAATTACCAGAAAATGGTGTCACGATTGTTCTTGCCACCCACGACCGGTTTATGGCCGAACGTTTGGGAGGGGAAATGCTTCAGATTGAAAATGGGCGTATCCTCGACAGATCCCACCGATTATCTGAATATAATTCTACCAAGGAGAATCAAGTATGGCCGAAACTTTTGAACGCGCAAGGGCTCTGATTCTGGAGAAGGTCTCCCGTCTGCCAGCTGAATCTGTGCCTCTGCTTGATGTGGTTGGTCGGGTGCTTGCCGAAGAGGTCAGGGCCCCATGGGACATGCCGCGTTGGGATAATTCAGCCATGGACGGTTTTGCCGTGCGGGCAGAAGATTGCAGGTCACAGAAGCCGCTACTGATTGACGGCTATATTCCGGCTGGTGGCACAGCCTGCGGCATCTCTGTCAGTTCGGGCAGAGCGACAAAAATCATGACCGGCGCACCGACTCCGGAGGGCTGCGATGTGGTCGTTCCCGTGGAATATACCGACGAAGATGGCGATCATGTCACGATTAACGGCCGGGTTCGAGTTGGTGATCATATTCGTGTTCGCGGCGAAGATGTGCAGAAAGATGAGATTGTTATCATCGCCGGTAGCATTTTGCGGCCTGCCGAAATCAATATGCTCGCTTCGTTCGGCTTTAAAACTGTTTCTGTTTTCAGCCACCCTCAGGTGGCCATCCTGTCGACCGGTGACGAACTGGTAGAACCGGGTGAACCTCTTGGCCCAGGACAGGTTGTCAACAGTAATGCCTATTCTTTAGCCGCAGCGGTCAAAGAGGTTGGTGGTAAACCGCTACTGCTTGGTATTGCCCGGGACAATCGCGAAAGCCTCGCTGAAAAAATAAACGTTGGATTGCAGGCGGATGTGTTGATTACTACTGCCGGAGTTTCGATGGGTGACCGTGATCTGGTCTGTGAAGTGCTGCAAGAAGTTGGGGTCGAACGCCTGTTCTGGAAGGTTGATATTAAACCCGGACGTCCGACCGCCTTTGGCCTCAAGGATGGCAAACCGGTCTTCTCTTTACCCGGGAACCCGGTATCGAGCATGGTTACCTTTGAAGAGTTTGTCCTGCCTGCCTTGCTGAAGATGATGGGCCAGCGACGAGTTATCAAACCGTTCGTCAAGGCAACCCTGAAAGAGTCAATTACGAAGAAAACGGGCCGCGTTCAGTTTCTGCGAGTTCGGGTGGTTGACAATGGGAATGGCCTGGTTGCTTCAAGTTCCGGCGATCAGAATACCGGGATCTTGCGCACCATGCTGCACGCCAACGGGATTGCTGTCCTTCCGGCCGAGCGAGAACAGTTCGAGGCCGGGGAGGAAGTCAATGTTCATTTGATTGCTGCTGTTGATGCCCTTGATACGGCAACTTAAACATTACATCCGAAAAGGTGAGTAGTTTGAGGGTTAAAGCTGTTTCGGTTGAGGCTAATTCCCGAGAATTGATTATGTCGTTATTTAACCCGTTGCCTGATAACACCGTAAGACGCCTCTCTAAAGTCATCGTAAGGACCATCCATCTTGTGGGTATCTCCGGTGTTTTTGGTAGCGCAATGATGAACTCTTTCGAGCCAGCATATCTCGCCCTTGCAATCATCTCCGGTGTTGTACTGGTTATCATGGAGGCCTCTGCCGGCTTGGTCATGTTTGTCCAGATCAGAGGTGTTTCCCTCTGGTTGAAACTGCTGTTTTTGCTGTTTATGCATCGCCACCCGGATGCATCCATTCCCTGTCTGATTGTTGTCATAGTGATTTCCGGGTTCGTGGCACATGCTCCCAGCTGGATTCGATATTTTTCGTTGCAGCATTGGGAAGTTGTCCATTCAAAGAATGATCTGCTGGGTTAATGGAATGTCCATTAGAAAGAGACTGCGGGTAATATAGCTGTGGAACTGGAAGTGAATGTCATGGCCTTTGGGTTTGCATCTCAGCCGGTGACCGTAGCTCGGTGTTCGAAAATCTGACAGCTCGGAGTGTTCAGGGGAGTTTCCTGACTTTTGAATAATGATTGATGCCTATAAGAGAAAGATCAACTACCTGCGTCTCTCAGTGACAGATCGCTGCAATCTTCGCTGCCGCTATTGCATGCCGGCCACTGGGGTGATCCCGAAGCAGCGTCAGGAGATTCTCAGTTACGAGGAACTTTACCGGATTGCCAAGATCTCGGTTTCACTAGGGATTGAAAAAATTCGGGTTACTGGTGGTGAACCGCTAGTTCGCAAGGGGATCGTTGAATTTCTGACACGTCTCTCGGGCATCCCTGGTCTGCGGCAACTGGTTCTGACCACCAATGGCCAGCTTCTGGAGGAGATGTCTGAGGATCTGCGTGCGGCCGGAGTCAAACGGGTCAATGTGAGCCTCGACTCCCTCAATGCCGATATGTTCGGCAAGATTACGCGGGGTGGCGAACTGTCCCGAACGCTGGCAGGCATCGCTGCCGCCCACCAAAGCGGTCTGCAGGTCAAGCTCAACGTGGTCGTTATGCGCGGTGTTAATGACATGGAGTTGTACGATTTTGTTGCCATGGCGCTCGATCAGTCTCTGGCCGTCCGTTTTATTGAATACATGCCTGCTGTCGAGGATGAAAACTGGCAGCGATATGTGGTGCCGGGTAAGGAGATTGTCGAGCGGATCAGCGCCAGGTACCCTTTGCAAGAGGTTCCCAGACAGAGATTATCCGGTCCGTCGCGAGATTATCGCATCGATGGAGTCACTGGAACAGTCGGTATCATCACCCCGGTCTTTGATCACTTTTGTAACGACTGTAACAGGATTCGCGTGACAGCCGCCGGACAGGTCAAGACCTGCCTGTTCTCGAATTGCGGGTTCGATCTGAAGCCTTATCTGCAGTCATCTGATGAGAATGCCCTTGCTGAGATTCTGAAACGCCTCGTTCAGG
>DAOWJU010000077.1 GCA_030640215.1 Desulfuromonadales bacterium | reverse complement strand
TGCAGAAGCATAAAGAAAAGCTTAAAACTGAATCAACAATACGGAATAAAAGATTTTTTACAGGGATGTGCAGGATATACAGGATATCTAAACCTAGGGAATAGGCTTTTGTTGTAAACTTTCAAGTCATTATCCTGCTCATCCTGTCTATCCCTGTTAATTGTTTTTGTCCGGCCTTATTGACCTGAAGGGCCTTATGCCCCTGGAGGTGTTGTGAATTTCCAAGAATTAATTATGGCGTTGCAGAATTACTGGGCCAACCATGGCTGTATTATTCAGCAACCTTACGATACGGAAAAGGGTGCCGGTACTTTTCACCCGGCAACTTTCCTGCGCGCCCTTGGCCCCGAGCCGTGGAATGTCGCTTATGTAGAGCCCTCACGTCGACCGACTGATGGTCGTTACGGTGAGAATCCCAACCGTCTTCAACATTACTACCAGTTCCAGGTTCTGCTCAAACCATCACCGATGAATATCCAGGAACTCTACCTCGACTCTCTCAAGAGCTTCGGGATTGATCCTGCCAAGCATGACATCCGTTTTGTTGAAGATGACTGGGAATCACCGACTCTCGGTGCCTGGGGCCTCGGTTGGGAAGTCTGGCTGGACGGTATGGAGATTACCCAGTTTACCTATTTTCAACAGTGTGGTGGCATCGACCTTAAGCCGATACCTGGTGAGTTGACCTATGGTGTCGAGCGTATTGCCATGTATATCCAGGGTGTCGACAATGTCTACGACCTCGACTGGGGTGGTGGTCTCAAATATGGTGATGTTCATCATCAGACCGAAGTCGAGTTTTCCACTTACAACTTTGAAGAGGCTGACACCGGCATGATGTTGCAGCTTTTCGATATGTTCGAAAAAGAATGCATCAAGTTGGCAGAGAAAAGCCTGGTTTTTCCGGCCTATGACTACGTGCTGAAATGTTCTCACGCCTTTAATATGCTCGATGCTCGTGGCGCTATCTCGGTGACCGAGCGTGCGCACTATATCGGCCGGGTCCGTAACCTCTCCAAGCTGTGTGCAGAGTTGTATGTGGCCCAGCGGGAGAAGATGGGCTTTCCACTTTTGAAAAAATAGTGGCGAGTGGTGTGAAATAAACAAAGGATAATAGCGCTTGAAGGTTTTATCCTGTTCATCCTGCATATCCCTGTAAATACAGGTTTTGATTGTAAGACCGTTTCATAATGGAGCAATGAATGGCTAAGGAAATATTCCTTGAAATAGGTACCGAAGAGATCCCCGCTGGTTTTCTACCCAAGGCGATGGCTGATCTTGAACGGATGATCCGCAAAGAACTTGAGTCGGCGCGTCTGGAGTTTGGCGAGATCAAAACTTTTGCCACACCACGCCGCCTGGCGCTGGCGGTGAGTGATGTTGCTGAGGATCAACCGACCTTGCGCATTGAGGCGATGGGACCGGCCAAGCGGATTGCTTATGATGCCGATGGTAATCCGACCAAGGCTGCAATTGGTTTTGCCCGGGGCCAGGGCGTTGATGTCGCTGACCTGACTCTGGTGGAAACTGACAAGGGCGAGTACCTGTTTGTTGAGAAGGAAGAGCCTGGCCGACCGACAACCGAGCTGTTGACCGAGATCCTGCAACGTCTGGTCGCTGGTCTGACCTTCAAAAAATCAATGCGTTGGGAAACTCTCGACGTTCGTTTCGCTCGACCGATGCACTGGATCGTCGCTCTGTATGGCGGTGCGGTAGTTTCTTTCACTCATGGTAATTTGACGAGTGGCAACAAATCGCGTGGCCATCGCTTCATGGCACCGCAAGAATTTGCTGTGACTGGACTGGCGGATTGGCTGAAAGGCTGTCGTAAACATTTTGTCACTGCCGATCATAACGAGCGTAAGGCGACTATTCGCGCGCAGGTTGAAGCGACCGGCAAGGCTGCGGGAGGTACGACTGCGCTTGATGAAAAGCTCCTTGAAGAAGTAACCTACCTGGTCGAAGACCCGACTCCCCTCTGCGGCACTTTCGACAAAGAATATCTACAACTGCCGCGTGAACTGCTGGTAACCTCAATGCGTGAGCATCAACGTTATTTCACCATTGAAGATGCCGACGGCAAGCTACTCAATAAGTTCATCACTGTCTCCAATACTCGCCCTGAGGATGAGCAAGTAGTCGTCAAGGGTAATCAGCGGGTGATTCGGGCGCGTCTTGCCGATGCTATGTTCTTTTGGGAAGAAGATCAGAAGACTAAGCTGGAGAATAATCTGGAATCTCTTAAACAGGTGATCTACCAGGCCAAGCTTGGCAGCAGCTTCGAAAAAGTTGAGCGTTTCACACAGATCGCCAAGGGGCTGGCGGAGCGTTTTGAGCCGGCAGCTGTTGCCCTGACCGAACGGGCCGCCAAGCTGTCCAAGTGTGATCTTGAATCGAAGATGGTCTACGAGTTCCCCGAGCTACAGGGCATCATGGGCCGCGAATACTCCCGCATCGAGGGTGAGGAACCACGTGTTTCGACCGCTATTTTCGAGCATTACCTGCCCACCGAGGCGGGTGGTACTCTGCCGTCGGACAATCTCGGTGCTTTTGTCTCGATTGCTGACAAGATCGATACCATCTGCGGCTGTTTCGGCGTTGGTCTGATCCCGACCGGTTCCGCTGACCCCTATGCCCTGCGGCGCAGCGCCATCGGTATTCTCAATGTCATCCTCGACCGTGGCTATCAAATCAGCATCCCTGAACTGGTCGAACAGAGTCTCAGCTTGCTTGAATCTAAACTAACCCGGTCGCTTGCCGAAGTGCAGGCCGACGTGGTTGAGTTTATTCGACTGCGGCTGGTCAATATGTTGACCACACGCAAGTTCGCCAACGATGTGGTTGACGCTGTTCTGACGGCACGCTTCGATGAGCCTGGCGATGCCGTGGCGCGAGTTGAAGCGCTGGCAGCACTTAAAGGTGCCGCTGATTTCGAACCGCTGGCCGTTGCTTTCAAACGGGTTGGCAACATCATCAAGGGTGGTGTTGATACTCCGGTCCAGGCGGATCTCTTCGAGGCTGACTGTGAACGCCTCCTGGCCTCGGCCGTTGAGGAGACTCGACAGGCTGTTGCCGACCTGGTCGGCAAGGGCGATTATGGTGCCGCATTGCAGACCATCGCCAGACTTCGTGAACCGGTCGATGCCTTCTTCGACGGGGTCATGGTCATGGACAAGGACGACAGGGTTAAGGCCAATCGGCTGGCCTTGTTGACTCAGGTAGCCGGCTTGTTCGCCGACATCGCAGACTTTACACGCATCGCCGCTTAGGAAACTGAGCGGCGGTTTTATTTTGCCTGAAAAGTCTCAGTCTTTTTTCCGGTGTACTATAAAAACTGACTGTGTCGTTAATTTATAAGACTTATGTGAAGACACCGAGTTGGAATTAAAACCTTCTGAATAGGACGCTGATTAACGCAGAAAGTGCATGATTAAGACCCAACCTTTAGCTTTTTGTTTGGTCATAAAATCAGCGTTCATCAGACTTGATCAGCGTCCAATTGTAGATTCTTTGAACATAAATTATCAATCTCAACGGGGAGGAAGCAACGATGGCAAAGTACGTCTATTTCTTCGGTAACGGTGAAGCTGAAGGGCGCGGTGACATGAAAAACCTGCTGGGCGGCAAGGGAGCCAATCTGGCGGAAATGACCAGTATCGGCCTGCCGGTGCCAGCTGGTTTTACCCTGACTACGGAAGTCTGCACTGAGTTCTACAAGAACGACCGCAACTATCCGGCTGGTCTTGAGGAGGAAGTCAATCAGCACCTGGCCCAGATCGAGCAGTTGATGGACAAGAAGTTTGGTGATACGCAGAACCCACTGCTGGTTTCGGTGCGTTCCGGTGCTCGCGCCTCGATGCCTGGCATGATGGATACAGTTCTTAACCTCGGTCTCAATGACGACACGGTTCAGGGGATAATCGCCCAGAGCGGTGATGAGCGCTTTGCTTACGACTCCTACCGGCGTTTCATCCAGATGTACGCCAATGTTGTCCTCGATATGGATGGCGACATTCTTGAGCATATTCTTGAGAAGATGAAGGAAGATCGTGGTGTTGAGGAAGACACTGCCTTGACTGCTGATGATTTGAAAGAGCTGGTCGGTCTGTTCAAAACCAAGGTGAAAGAAGAGCTTGGTCATGATTTTCCCATGGATCCTAAAGAACAACTCTGGGGCTCCATCGGTGCGGTTTTTGGTTCCTGGATGAACTTTCGCGCAAAGACCTACCGCAGACTCAATAACATCCCTGCCGAGTGGGGTACTGCCGTCAACGTGCAGTCTATGGTCTACGGTAATATGGGTGACGATTGCGCCACCGGTGTTGCCTTCACCCGTGACCCCGCCACCGGCGAGGATTACTTCTATGGTGAATACCTGATCAACGCCCAAGGCGAGGATGTGGTCGCTGGCACCCGCACGCCGCAACCGATTAACAAGGCCAAGCATAAACCGGGCGATTTGCCGGCCATGGAAGACGTTCTGCCAGATTGCTACGAGCAGCTGGACAAAATCCGTGACATCCTTGAGAAGCACTACACGGATATGCAGGATATCGAGTTTACCATTGAGAAACACAAGCTCTACATGCTACAGACCCGTAGTGGCAAGCGTACCGCCAAGGCTGCGGTGAAAATTGCCGTCGATATGGTTGCTGAAGGCTTGATTAGCAAAAATGAAGCGGTGATGCGCGTGGCACCTGAGCAACTTGATCAGTTGCTGCACCCCTCGCTTGATCCCGAGGCCTCCAAGACGGTGGTCGCCAAAGGCTTGCCGGCATCACCCGGGGCTGCCAGTGGTCAAGTCGTCTTTTCAGCTGACGAGGCGGAAGAGGCGGCCAAGATCGGCCTCAAGGTTATCCTGGTGCGGGTTGAGACCAGCCCCGAAGATATTCACGGCATGCACGCTGCCGAAGGCATTCTCACGGCCCGTGGCGGTATGACGTCGCATGCGGCGGTGGTTGCCCGCGGCATGGGTAAGTGCTGTGTCTCTGGCTGCGGCGACATCAAGGTCGACTACGCCAATGAGCAATTTACTGCCAGGGATGGCCAGGTCTTCAAGAAAAGCGATGTGATTACTCTTGATGGCTCCACGGGTGAAGTCATGCAGGGCGAGGTGCCGACCGTGCAGGCGGAGTTGACTGGCGAATTCAGTCAATTGATGGAATGGGTTGATGGCATTCGTCGTATGCGTGTGCGTGCCAATGCGGATACCCCGTTCGATGCCCAAGTGGCCCGTGACTTTGGTGCCGAGGGCATTGGCCTCTGTCGTACTGAACATATGTTCTTCGAGAGTGATCGCCTTACGGCCGTACGCGAGATGATCCTTGCCGCGGACCTTGAAGGTCGCAAACGGGCGCTGGCGAAGATTCTGCCGATGCAGAAGGGTGACTTCCTCGGCCTTTTCAAGGTCATGAAAGGTCTGCCGGTCACTATCCGTCTGCTTGATCCGCCTCTGCATGAATTCCTGCCGCACAGCGATAAGGACATCGAAGCACTGGCTGGAGAAATTAATGTTCCGGCGCAGACCCTGAAGGCCAAGGTCGAGTCGTTGCATGAGTTCAACCCGATGCTCGGTCATCGTGGTTGTCGCCTGGCGATCACCTACCCTGAGATCTACGATATGCAGGTGCGGGCAATCATGGAAGCCGCCTGTGAGCTGATCAAGCAGGAAGGATTTGAGATCGTTCCCGAGATCATGATTCCGCTGGTCTGTGAGGTGAAAGAACTGGCGATCCTGCGTGCCAACGCCATCCGCATTGCCGATGAAGTTATCGCCAGCTACGGAGTCAAGGTCAGCTATCTGATCGGCACCATGATTGAACTGCCGCGTGCAGCTCTGACTGCCGATATCATCGCCAAGGAAGCCGAGTTCTTCTCCTTCGGTACCAATGACCTGACCCAGACCACCTACGGCCTCTCCCGTGACGATGCCGGCAAGTTCCTGCCCACCTATGTTGAGCAGGAGCTCTTCCCGGACGATCCTTTTGTCGCCATCGATCAGGACGGAGTCGGACAATTGGTGAAGATGGGCTGTGAACTTGGACGCAAAACTCGCCCTGACATCAAGCTTGGTATCTGCGGTGAACATGGCGGGGAGTCCTCATCGGTGAAGTTCTGTCACCGTATCGGCCTCGACTATGTTTCTTGTTCACCGTTCCGCGTACCGATCGCTCGATTGGCAGCGGCGCAGGCGGTGCTGGAAGAAGGGTAGCTTCCTGAGCTAAATAACGAGTAAAGTAAGGAAGCCCCTGTCTGTGATGGGGGCTTTTTTTCTTAAATCACTAAAAATACCCCCCTGCTCGCTGCACTCGCTTCCCCCCTGTCGAACAAGGGGGATTTAGATTGCGACAGAATAAGCTTTTTGCTCTTGCTTGTTGTCAGTTATCCTGCATATCCCTGTAAAGACAGGTTGTTTGTCTTTGAATCATGGCTTCTGGAATATGGTAACCTCTCGTCAATAATCTACCTTTAAGGAGACCAGCATGAAAGCGATCCTGCAAACTTGTATCGATGTCGAAGAGCGGGTTGGTGAAATTTATCAGCAACTGGTGAATCATCCGGATGCCAACGATGAGTTACGTGAGATCTGGCAAGAAATGGCTGATGATGAGATGCGTCATGCACATCGGATTCGACTGGTAAATGACCGATTCGAGATTGCTGGTATTATGGCGTGTAGTCTGGGTCGTGAAGAAGTACAGGAACTTTTTGATCGCGCCGGTGAAATTCTACTTGATGCTCAGGAAGGCAGCCTTTCTATTGATGAGGCGATCTACGCCTCGGTCGAGTTGGAAGACGCATTTTTGAAAACCCATCTCGGTTATGCGGAATCAGGTAACCAACCTGACCTGCAGACCATGTTCAAGGCTTTGGCAGAGGCGGACCGGGAACATACTGTCCGACTTAAGTCTTATCTCAACCGGATGAATGATGGTGACGGGCTGGTCTTTGATGAAAGTAGCGAAGCCCCGTGAAGATTGTCATTCTTGACGGTTATGCAACGAATCCGGGTGACCTCTCATGGGATGGCTTGGCAGAATTTGGCGAACTGGTTGTTTACGATCGTACGCCAGCTGAAAAGATTCTTGAACGCGCGACAGACGCTGAAGTCCTGATTTCCAACAAGGCCTTTATCGGTAGGGCAGAAATGGCCGCTTTGCCGGAGTTGCGTTACATCGGCATTCAGGCCACCGGTGTCAATGTGGTTGATCTGGTCGCTGCGCGGGAGCGTGGAGTTGCTGTCACCAACGTTCCTGCATACAGCACGTCGTCGGTTGCGCAGCATGTCTTTGCGCTATTGCTGGAACTGGCTCGCGGCGTTGGTCGGCATGCCGAACTGGTTCAGCAGGGAGCCTGGACAAACTGCCCTGATTTTGCCTTTCAGGAAACGCCTCAGATTGAATTGGCCGACAAGGTCTTTGGTGTCATCGGTTATGGGGATATCGGTAAAACGACGGCACAGATCGCTACGGCCTTTGGTATGCGTGTCCTGGTGCACACACGTACTCCAGATCCTGACGCTTTCCCTGAAATGAGCTTTGTCGGACTTGATCAACTTTTAGCGGAAGCCGATGTCGTCAGTTTGAGTTGTCCTCTTTCGCCTGCAACCGAGTCGCTCATCAATTTTGAGCGATTATCCTTGATGAAAAAATCAGCTTATCTGATCAATACCGGTCGTGGCTTGCTTATTGACGAAGAGGCACTGGCTACAGCGTTATGTGAAGGTGAAAT
>DAOWJU010000279.1 GCA_030640215.1 Desulfuromonadales bacterium | reverse complement strand
TAGTTGTTTTCGTACCATGCGCTTGATATTTTTGTGATGCATGAAAAGCCTTTGTTTTGATTGGTATTTCCTCTGGAAAGGATACCTGCCATTATAGAGGCTTTTCATCTTTAAGTAACTAATATTACTTGGCATTTATGTAATCATTTCAACACCCTTATAAGATCGAATAAAGAACAAAACAAGAGTTTTAAGATTTCATTGCGTCTTTACTAGCTTTTCTTGGCGCCTTTGCGTTAAATTTCTGTACTGACTTATAGTCGCAAACAAACAATTCCACGAATCACTCTTAGTCAACGAGACAAACAGATGACGACAAACCCACCCAAGAATCAGTTCGCCAGCGACAATTACGCCGGCATTTGTCCTGAAGTCTGGCAGGCATTGCAGGAGGCCGACAGCGGCTATGCAACCAGTTACGGCGACGATCCCTGGACTGCCAAAGCCTGTGATGCGCTGCGTGACTTTTTTGAAACGGATTGTGAGGTTTTCTTCGTTTTCAACGGCACAGCGGCCAATTCGCTCTCACTGGCGACGCTCTGCCAGTCGTACCACAGCGTCATCTGTCACGATATGGCTCACGTGGAGACCGACGAATGCGGAGCCAGCGAATTCTTTTCCAACGGCACCAAACTACTGACGGTTGGCGGCAAAGACGGCAAAGTTGACCTGGCCGAAGTCGAGCATACGGTCAAAAAACGCAGCGACATCCACTACCCCAAGCCACAAGTCCTGTCAATCACCCAAACCACCGAGTTGGGCACGATTTATTCACCCGATGACTTGATCGCGATCCACGGTTTGACCAAACGACTCAACCTCAAATTACACATGGACGGCGCACGCTTCGCCAACGCTGTGGCTGCATCACAGATTCAGCCAAAGGAACTGACCTGGCGAGCCGGGGTTGATGTATTGACCTTCGGCGGCACCAAGAACGGCATGCCGATGGGAGAAGCCGTGGTCTTTTTCGATAAAAGTCTCGCCAACGAGTTTGATTATCGCTGCAAACAAGCCGGGCAACTGGCCTCGAAGATGCGATATCTCTCGGCACCCTGGTTCGGCCTGCTCAAAGATGGCGCGATACTCAAGCATGCTGGCCATGCCAACGCCTGCGCACGCAAGCTTGGTGACGCGATTTCAGCAATTCCAGGAGTCAAACGGGTTCATCCCACCGAAGCGAACGCGGTGTTTGTGCAGCTCCCGGAATCAACCATCTCCGCCCTGCGCGATAAGGGCTGGGTCTTTTACACCTTCATTGGTTCCGGGCACTGTCGTTTCATGTGCTCCTGGGCAACCACCGAAGCAGACATCACTGCATTGACAAACGACATCCAGAAAATCACGGACAACGGATAAGATGACCGAGACACCGACAGAGCCAGAAACGCAGGTCCAACATCACTTCGAGGCCTTGACGCCCAGCCTTATCATGGACGCCATCGAAAGTTGCGGATTTATCTGCGACTACCGCACCTTTGCTCTCAACAGCTATGAGAATCGGGTCTATCAGGTCGGTATTGAAGAGGGTGAACCGCTGATTGCCAAGTTCTACCGGCCACAGCGCTGGAGCGATGCACAGATCCTTGAAGAACATCAATTCTGCTTTGAACTGGTGGAGCACGAACTGCCAGTCGTCGCGCCGATCATCAACGACCAAGGTGAGAGTCTCTTGCATTTTGCTGACTTTCGTTTTGCCCTCTACCCACGCCAGGGCGGTCACGCTCCGGAGTTCGACAATCTTGACAACCTGCTGATTATGGGCCGAACTCTCGGCCGCATGCATGCCATCGCTGCGACCAAACCTTTTGAGCATCGTCCGCGACTCGACTGTGCAACCTTCGGTCACGCATCGGTCGCCCTGATCAGCGAAAAGTTCATTATCCCTGAGTACAAGGCGAATTACGACGCTCTCACCCATGATATTTTGCAGACCCTGGATGAGCTGCTTGCCGATTTTGACGATACACCGTTCATTCGAACTCACGGCGATTGCCATGCTGGCAACGTGCTGTGGCGCGGAGAGGCACCTCATTTTGTTGATTTTGATGACGCGCGATCAGCGCCGGCAATTCAGGACATCTGGATGATGCTTTCAGGAGACCGGCCGCGCCAGACAGCACAACTGGCAGAGATTGTTGATGGCTATAACGAGTTTTACAATTTCAGGCCGAGTGAACTGCGCCTGGTCGAAGCGCTACGAACCCTGCGCATCCTGCACTATTGCGCCTGGCTGGCGAGGCGTTGGGATGATCCGGCCTTTCCACACCATTTTCCCTGGTTCAATAGTGTGAACTACTGGGGAGAACACATCCTGCAGTTACGTGAGCAAATGGCCGCATTGCAAGAAACGCCCCTGGAATCACATTAAACAAAAAAAGAAAGCCCCGGCTTTATAGAGCCGGGGCTTTCTAATCTTTTTTTTAAGTTCTGCTTTAGCGCTGGCGCACTTCTTTGATACGTGCTGCCTTGCCCTGCAGATTGCGTAGATAGTAGAGCTTGGCGCGGCGCACCCTGCCAACCATCATGACTTCGATCTTGTCAACACAAGGTCCGTGCAGAGGGAACACCCTCTCGACACCCATGCCGTTGGACACTTTACGCACGGTAAAGGAAGAACCAACACCATTATTGTGTCGTTTGATGCAGACACCTTGAAAGACCTGGATGCGCTGCTTGTCACCCTCGGTGATCTTCACATGCACACGCAGTGTATCCCCACCCTTGAACTGGGGGACATCTTTTTTCATATTTTCCATGCCGATGTAATTTATAACGTTCATCGTTTTAGCCTCCTCAGATAAGCGAACCGCTTATTTACCCTAAAACTCTGAAAGGAGTCAAGCCAAAAAGCGAAATATTCATAGATCAGTAAACAATAAAAACGTCATCAACGCTCGTTGCTGCGAATCACTGCATGCTCAAGCATTGACTGCATTTCCTGCAAGGCCTCTGAGTCCTTTCCCGGCACCGTAAAATAGAGGAAAAACCAATGTTCTCCAACGTAACCGATATAGCCAAGAAAGCTCATCAAGCGATCATGCTGTAGATAGTTTGCGGAAAGCAGGAACGTCTCATCAGCCCCGTTAACCTTTGCAGAAGTAACCTTCCAGACCATATCGGCAACATCGGCCTCACCTTCCAGACTCTGGGCGGCATACTCCGCTGAGTTACGCAGGGTTTGTGTGCTGGGTGCTGATTCCCCCTGTTCGAGAGGGCTGAAATCAATATCGAGATGTGCACCACTGCCCGCATGGTAAATAAACGCCTCATTGGCGGTCATACGCTTGCGGGCAACCTTCTCAATCTGTTCAGCTGTGGCATTGGCGGCAGCAGCTTCATGAGCAACGTGGCTGGCAGCCTCTTTTACCAAAGCCTCAGGAGGCTGCAGATGCAGAGTCCAACCTGCGCTGAGATTGATATCAAGGGTCAGGGTATCGGTCATAGCTATTTCGGCAGCATGAGCTGGTAATGCCAACAAACTCACGGCAAGAACAAAAAACCAGATGGGACGTATCATCGTAATCTCCTGATATTGAGGCCACAATTGTATCCAATGACTTCGAAAATGCACGCGGAGTGAAGCATGTCAGGATAGAGGCGCGACGGAACCATGCTCACCAATTAGGCGATCAAGCATAATGGCTGCGGCTGTACGCACCGAAAGGTGATTGTACTGACCGGCTCGCACCGGTTGCAGGCAGGGACGATCTGGGGCATAAATCTGCGGAGCCAGGCCGTGACCGGTACCGAAGGCCAGCAGCACCGGCTGATCAATAGCGAGCGACTGAGCTTGCGGATAATCAAGACCATCCTGGTGGCTGGCACCGGTCAGCACCGCGACCCCCTCCGGGCCAACCAGAGAGCGCCAATCGGCGAGAGCCTCATCGAAGCTGTCCACAACCTGCAGGCAATCGAGCGCCTGACAGCGATCTGGATTATAGCTGGCACCGGCACCTTTCTGCCAATGACCAATAATCCGGGAGGCGAGCAGTTGCTGCTCTGCAGCTGGTGTCACCAGGTAGTAGCGGGAAAGATTGTAGGTTGTCGCCAGGCGAGCCAGGTCGTGGATATCGAGATTGGTAACAGCGGAGGTGACCACATCGCCACGTCGATCAAGGACAGGGTGATGAACCAGGGCGATGGCCATCGGTTTGAATATCACTGGCCCCGATCCTTTGCTGAGGGGTTCTTCAGTGCCGCGCGCAGTTCATCAAGATAGAGCAGGTCCTCTTTGCTTAGAGGAGCCGTCTCGAGAAGTTCCGGTCGTCGCTCCAGAGTTCGCCGCAACTGCTCACGCCGTCGCCAGGTGGCGATCCGCTGATGATTGCCCGAGGTGAGGACTTCCGGAACACGCACCCCATTGAATTCTGCAGGACGGGTGTATTGCGGGTATTCAAGCAGACCGTCGCTGAAGCTGTCGGTGAGGGCGCTGCCAGCCGATCCAAGCACACCCGGCACCAGGCGTGCGGTAGCGTCGAGAATCGTCGCAGCAGCCAACTCTCCGCCGGTCAGGACGAAATCCCCCAGAGAGAGTTCCTCATCCACCAGAGAGCGAACGCGTTCGTCGAAACCTTCATAGCGGCCACAGACAAAAATCAGGCCGGATTCGCTGCTTAGGCGCTCGGCATCGGCCTGTTGAAAAGTCTTTCCTTGCGGGGACATGAGCAGAATGCGCGATTGCGGGTTCTGCTCTTTAAGCTCGGCTAAGGCACTGGCAATCGGATCGACCTTCATGACCATACCGTCACCGCCACCGTAGGGGGTGTCGTCAGTCACTTGATGCTTGCCTTCCGCCCAGTCACGCAGATTGTGCAGGTTGACGGTAAGCAGACCTTTATCGACAGCCCTGCCAAGGATGCTGGTGGTTAACGGGCCTTCGAGCATGGCAGGAAAAAGAGTCAGAATATCAAATTGCATGGGAGTATTTTTAAGAAGTGCTTTCTGCTTCAGGGACGAGCCCTTCCGGCAGATTGACATGCAGTTGACCTTTATCGCGATCAACTTGCACCAGGAAAGGCTCAATTGCGGGGATCAGGATCTCACCGGTAAGGCCGTCAACTTCAAGAATGTCATGCGCCGTGGTGGTAAACATGCCAACAACCCGACCGAGAACACCTTGCTGCTGATCGATGACTTCCAGACCATCCAGGTCAGACCAGTAGTACTGCTCATCATCCCGTTCTGGCAGATCAGCCTTGGCCATCCAGATAGACGATCCCATCAGGGGTTCAACAGCAGCCAGGTTGTCCAACCCAGCGAGCCGTAAAAGAACATTCTGTTTGTGTTGAGAAGAGCGGACAGCTTTATGCTGGACCGGGAGGCCCTCGCTATCCATCAGGTAAACCTTGCGGGCACCTGGCAAAGCCAGATGCCCGGTCGGTAATGGGCGGATTTTAAGATCTCCACGAAGACCGTGAATGCCGACCACGACACCCACCTCGAGAAGATCATTCAGCTTAACGTCCATCATTCCAGAATCTGCAGAACAGCCCTCTTGTTCTCGCGGGTTGCTTTGGCATTCAATAGAGTTCGCATAGCCTTGGCCGTGCGCCCCTGCTTGCCGATGACGCGTCCCATATCCTCCTGGGCCGCAGCCAGCTTGACGAGAATTGTGCCGTCGGCATCCTCATCTTCACTGATGACGATTGCGTCCGGGTTATCCACCAGAGCCTTGGCGATGAATTCGATGAGCTCTTTCATGGCGTCCATCCTTTAGGCAACAGGATAAACCTGTTACGGGCGCCGCAAAAGCTCAGGGTCTTAAGCCTGCTTGAACTTGGCCCAGATCCCCTGCTTGCGCAGCAGTTGACGAACCGTATCGGTCGGCTGAGCACCTTTGTTCAGCCACTCGAGGGTCCGATCTTCAACAATATTGAACATTGGGGGATCCTGCTTAGGATCGTACTGCCCCAGTTTTTCGATAAAGCGACCATCACGGGGAAACCGCTCGTCCGCTACAACGACTTGATAAAAAGGTTTTTTCTTGGCGCCGCCACGGGCCAGTCTGATTTTTACTGCCATCGACTTCTTTCCTCCTGAGCTTACGACTCTTTTTGAAAGAGGGAGTTAACCCTCTGTTGTTAGTAATGTCTATTTATCATGCAACCCGGCACCAGGCCAGGTAAAATCCAGATTGAGGCCACCGGATGCTACATCGGCAAGCCGCCGCGCCCCATCATGCCCTTTAAACCCTTCGGACCAAGCTTCTGCATTTTCTTCATCATCTTCTGAGCTTCGGTGAACTTCTTCAGCAGTTGATTGACATCCTGAACCCGGGTACCACTGCCACTCGCAATTCGCAAACGCCTGGAGCCATTGATGATTTTATGGTTCTGCCGCTCCTTGCGTGTCATCGAGCTGATGATTGCTTCGATCTTTTTCAACTCATTGTCAGGGAGTTGCGCCCCTTTCATCTGCTTGAGAGCCTTGCCCGCTCCCGGGATCATCGCCAGCATCGACTCCATCGACCCCATCTTCTTGATCGACTGGAGCTGATCCTTAAATGTGTCCAGAGTAAAGCCCTCCTCGCGGAGGCGCTTTTCCATCTTAACCGCATCATCCTGACCAATGGCCGCTTCGGCTTTCTCAATCAGGGAGAGGACATCCCCCATGCCGAGAATCCGCTGGGCCATCCGCTCGGGATGGAAAGTTTCCAGGGCATCCAGCTTCTCGCCCATACCGACCAGTTTGATCGGTTTGCCGGTGACTGCTCGAATCGACAGTGCTGCACCGCCGCGAGCATCGCCATCCAGCTTGGTCAGCACAACACCGGTCAGACCAAGGCGCTCATTGAATGAGCTGGCCACATTGACCGCGTCCTGACCGGTCATGGCGTCCGCCACCAGCAGGATTTCACGCGGGTCCACGCAATCGCGGATCCGTTCCAACTCCTGCATCAGCGTGTCGTCGACATGCAGACGACCGGCGGTATCAAGTATCAGTGTATCGTAACCCTGCCGGTCGGCAAATTCATGAGCCAGACGACAGATTTCTACCGGGTCCTGATCGGCCCGGCTGTCAAAAACCGGGATATCGATCTGACGACCGAGGGTTTTCAGCTGTTCAATCGCGGCCGGACGATAAACATCAGCCGGAACCATCAGCGGATTACGCTTTTCGCGTCGCAGTTTGAGAGCAAGCTTGCCACAGGTAGTGGTTTTACCAGCACCCTGCAAACCACAGAGCATGATCGGTACTGGCGGTCGAGCCGCCAGGTCAAGCTGGTTGTCCTCGCTGCCACCCATCAGTAGACCCAGCTCGTCGCGAACGATCTGAATCACCTGCTGGCCAGGAGTCAAACTTTCCAGAACGTCATGACCAACGGCGCGCTCGCGCACGGCAGCCACAAAATCTTTAACAACCTTGAAGTTGACATCTGCTTCCAGCAGAGCCAGACGAACTTCACGCAGAGCCTGCTGGATATTCTCTTCCGACAGACGTCCACGACCACGCAGCTGCTTAAAAACAGAGTCAAATTTTTCTGTCAGGGTATCAAACATACGATCATCAATTTAGTGCCGGAAGACAAAAGATGCACTGTAGTGAAACCAAGCAGACCTTGTCAAGCGAAATCAGGGGTTATCAGGCTCTGGTCTTACCAACTTTAAACTAGAGAGTTGCTTGCAGATAACCACCATCGCGGCGTTGATGCATTTCAGCCGGAGGCAGTCCTGCATCCGCGAGGATTGCCAGTAAAGCCGCTTTGGTCTCAGGCGAAAAGCGCAGGGCGAGACCACAGTCCGAAGTCAACTGCCGGGGTACCGGAATCAGCAAAAAATCCACCTCGGCCTGCTTGAGAATTTTCTCAGCTTTGAGGACCCGGTGGATCGAATGAAATATGGCAACGTAATCGTTCTCTTTAACCATCAGAATGTCCTGTAAACTTCAAAGGGCAGGCATCATGCCACGTTTAAAGATTGATGGCAAGGATCACGCAAAAAGGCCACCCCGGACCGGGTGGCCTTCAAAATTACGGACTGTTTGGTGTCATTTTCGATTTGGAAACGAGCTTAGAAGTGATGAACAAAACGCATATTATAGCGCTCGCCTTCAGGGCGGCTTTCCGCATCTGTTTCGAAATAAGCATTCACGAACAGGTGAGTATCCTGGGAAAAGTGCCAGACCGCGCCGGGACCGATGGCAAAAACTTTTTCTTCCATAGATTTGATTTTCTTACCATCCACCTTGGTATCGCTGATCTGGTCGAACCAGTAACCGTTGATGCCTAAACGCAACTGCTTCGGCAACACTTCGTAAGCAGCGGTGAAGTTGGCATGCACTGCATCGCCGGGCTCAAGATCGACACCGCCTGGACCAAAATCATCATTTTTATCATTCCAGAGATAGTGCAGACGCCACGACACGGTGGCTTTGGGACCGAGAAAAACTGTTGAAGCCCAATAAGGGTTGAAGGAAAAGTGATTGCTCCCAGGGTTGAGTGCCTTATCATCATCATATTTACCCGTCGGGAAAATGGTCTGGAATTCAATGCGATTGACCATCAACGGCCCTTTTTCACCCATGATCGGGTCCCATTGGATATAAGGGCCAATCAGCAGGTCGCCAAGACCGGTGCCATTATCCTTTAACCCTGGAGGGTTGCTCCCCATATCAAGGCTGACAACCGGAAGCATGACGTTAAGGCCCCACTTACCACCGAAAAAGATTTCCTGATCCGACTGGTAGATCAACTGGTTCATCAGCACCCAGACATCCACATCGACATCAAGGCTCTTGGAACCATTCTCATCATTGATCTGATCTGCCGTGTAATATTGCAGATATTCAGAGAGGTAAAAACCGGGTCCTGCCGGAGGTGCGCCATCAAGGAAACTGGTAAAACCAAGATTCACGCTCGGCTGACCGAGAGCAAAAACCGGCCCGGCTGACATTAGCATCAGAACAACAAGAGCACCCAGAACAACACGTAAACTTTTCATCGTCCAACCTCCTGATTTATGTGTAATCAACCATCATTATCAACATTGCAGATGCTGGCAAGCATCACTATTATTCGCCTGTTTGTCAAGCTATAGACAACCAAGCAAGCTGTCACTGACAAGATCGGTACAGCGAGAGGACTTCAATGTTTACGGCGCGGTCGCGATAAAAACAGCTCTTAGTGGAGCGGGATAGCCTTCAATCGTTTTCGTCTGATCTTCCGGATCGAGGAAGTCGGCTAAAGACTCAAAGGTCATCCACTCCGTCTGGCGCTGTTCTGCGATGCTCGTGCGGTTGATATCAACACACTTTGTATTTTTGAAACCACAACGGCGCAACCACAGTAGCATAGTTGCTACGGCAGGAATGAACCAGACATTGCGCATTTTGGCATAACGCCCTTCCGGCATCAGCACCTTGCCTTCATCCCCCTCCACAATCAGAGTCTCCAATATGAGCTCTCCACCGGGGCGCAAACAGGCCCGCAGTTCAAGGAGATGATCTAACGGCGAGCGCCGATGATAGAGCACGCCCATGGAAAAGACACTGTCGAAACAGGTCAAATTTGCGGGCACATCTTCTATCCCCAGCGGCAAGACATAATGGTTTCTGTCGCCAAGATAACGTTGCACAACCTGATATTGCATCACGGAGATTAAGGTTGGGTCGATGCCGAGCACCAAGTCCGCACCTTCGCCGAGCATGCGCCAACCGTAGTAACCATTACCAGCACCGATATCAAGCACCTTGCGCCCGGCTAACGATTGAATGTGCGGTAAGACACGAGTCCACTTCCAGTCCGAACGCCACTCGGTATCGATATCAACCCCAAACAGATTGAAGAGCCCTTTTCGCCAGGGATGAAAGGCTTTAAGTTGCTCTGTAAATTGCGCGCAGCTCAGATTATCAAGATCTTCCGCGCGGCCAATTTCAACCCTGGCCTTCAGTTCAACGTGTGATGGTGTCAGCTCTGGCAACGCATGCAGAGCCTTTTGCCATCCGGCCATTTTGCCATGACCATCGACAGCCAGCTTTGCAGGCAGACTCTGCTGCAACTGTTGCGACCAGCAGTCCAACCCCATGGCTTCAAGCTGAGGATACAAAGACTGATAAACACTCATTTGACAGCGACCAGTGATGCAAAGTTAAAACATTGGAACCAGATATCACTAAAATCGAATCCGGCATCTTTGAGGCGTTGCTGATGACAAGCAAGAGTTTCAGGGAGCAGCACGTTTTCCAGTGCCGTGCGTTTCTGGCTGATTTCCAGATCGCTGTAGCCGTTGGCACGCTTAAACTCATGATGTGATTCCACATGAAAACGCGCTCTCTCCGGCTCATCAAAGGCCATCTTCTCTGACAGGATCAAGATACCACCCGGCTTCAGCCCTTGATAAATACGTTTTATCAGCGCAGGACGCTCTGCAAGTGGAATGAATTGCAAAGTGAAGTTCAGAACCACGATCGAGGCATTTTCAATAGTGACATCCTGGATATCGGCACACAGCATTTTTACCGGCACATTTGAGGATGTGTCAGAAGCCAGAAGCTCTTGGCCACGCGCAATCATTGCCGGTGAATTATCCACCGCAATAATGTCACAATCGGGCTGACGAATGCGCTGACGCATGGCAAGACTGACCGCTCCCAAGGAGCAGCCCAGATCATAACAATGACTATTGGCCTGTGCATATTTGGCAGCCAAGATCCCAATTGACGAAATCATCGTGGCATAACCTGGCACCGAACGTTGAATCATGTCGGGAAAGACATCAACCACTCGCTCATCAAAACGGAAATCAATGATTTCATCTAAAGCTGTGGCATATATGGCGTCTTGTTTCTTGACCACGAGTTGACCCTTTATTTCAGGCTGTAAGAAGTATGTTTTTAGAGCTTTAGAGCCTTACAGCATGTTCAACCTAATGCGCTTCGCGCCAATTACGCCCACTGCCAATCTCAACCAGCAGTGGCACAGAGATCTCAACCGCCCCCTCCATCTCTTCTCTGACCAGCACTGTCACTCTTTCGAGTTCAGCCTGCGGAACATCAAAGACCAGTTCATCGTGAACCTGCAGCAGCATGCGGGTTTTTAACCCTTCGTCAGCAAGCCGACGAGCGATGTGGATCATGGCCACCTTGATGATATCAGCGGCTGAGCCCTGCACCGGGTAGTTGATGGCGTTGCGTTCGGCATAGCCACGCACCGCTCCATTCTTGCTGTTGATCTCGGGAATCGCGCAACGTCGGCCAAGCATGGTTGTGACGTACATTTTCTCGCGTGCCTCGGCAATACAGCTGTCCATAAAGGTGCGGATCCCCGGGTAACGTTCAAAGTAAGTATCAATAAAAGTCTGGGCCTCACGGCGACTGATATCAAGCTGTTTGGCGAGACCAAAAGCGCTCATGCCGTAGATCACCCCGAAGTTGATGGCCTTGGCCTGACGACGTTGATCATCAGTGACCATCTCCGGGAAAAGACCAAGGACTTCACTGGCGGTACGGCGATGGATATCCTCACCACGGGCAAAGGCTTCCTTGAGGGCCGGCTCATCGGCCATGTGAGCAAGGACACGCAGCTCAACCTGGGAGTAGTCGGCCGCAAGCAACAGACAACCATCGGAGGGGATGAAACCTTCACGGATGCGCCGACCTTCCTCGCTGCGAATCGGAATATTCTGCAGATTGGGGTCACTTGAAGAAAGCCGCCCGGTGGCGGTGACCGCCTGGTTGAAGCTGGAGTGAATCCGTCCGGTCTCAGGGTGAATCAACCTTGGCAAGGCATCGGTGTAGGTCCCCTTTAGCTTGGCAAGAGAACGATATTCAAGAATTTTCGCGGCAATGTCATGTTCCTCAGCCAGCTTATTCAAGACCTCTACATCGGTCGACCAACCGGTCTTGGTCTTCTTGCCCTTTGGCAGGCCAAGCCTTTCGAAGAGCACTTCACCGAGCTGCTTCGGCGAGCCGATATTAAAGGAGCTTCCGGCCACTTCATGAATCTGCGTCTCGAGCACGGCAAGTTTCTTCGCTAATTCGGAAGAGAGTCCACCAAGAAAGTCAGCATCGATACGGATACCAACCTGCTCCATTTCGATCAGCACCGGCAACAAGGCCATCTCCACGTCATTGAAGAGATCCACCTGCTCCTGCTCGTCAACCATAGGTACCAGCTTTTCATAGAGCCGCAAGGTGATATCAGCATCCTCGGCGGCATAGACGGTCGCCTTCTCAACCTCAACCTCGTCAAAGCAGATCTTATTTTTGCCGCTGCCAGCGACCTCACTGTAGCTGATACAGCGATAATCAAGCAGCTCAGCGGCGAGGTTGTCCATGCCATGAGACTTGGCTGCCGAATTGGCTAGATAGCTGGCCAGCATGGTGTCATAGAGCGGTGCGGTGACTTCAACTCCAGCCCGTGCCAGCACCAAGATGTCATATTTGAGGTTCTGACCGATCTTCAGGTGACGCGTCGAATTCAGAAGCGGTCTGATTGCCGTGAGGACGTGATCAAGAGGCAGCTGCTCCGGCACACCAAGATAGCGATGCGCGACCGGCACATACCACGCCTCCCCCGGGGTCACAGCAAAAGAGAGCCCGACCAGGTCGACACGCAAGGGATCCAGGCCGGTCGTCTCAGTATCAAAGGCAAATCGCTCAGAACTCTCCAGGGCGGCAACCATTTCCACCAGATCTGCTTTGGTCAACACAGATCGGTAGCCCTCGCCACTGGCGCTGGCCCGCGCATCCACAGAAAACTCCTGCAGCAGCTTAGGGAACTCGCACTCTTTAAAGAGTTCCGTCAGAGCCTCGCGGTTCGGTTCGGTCAGCACAAAGGCATTGTCGTCAACATCCAGATCAAGATCATCAACCAGGGTGACCAGACGCTTTGACAGACGGGCCTGGTCAGCAAAATTCTCCAGATTTTCGCGGCGTTTGCCTTTCAATTGATCGAGGCTGGCCAACAGAGTTTCGATATCGCCAAACTCGTCGATCAGGACCTTGGCGGTCTTCTCGCCGATTCCTGGCACACCGGGAACATTATCGGAGCTATCCCCGGAGAGCGCCTGCACTTCGATCACCTTGTCTGCGCCGCCGAAGCGCTCGAAAACCTCTGCAGGGCCAGAGACCTTGTCCTTCATCGTATCAAGCAGCTGAATACGATCGGTCACGATTTGCATCATGTCCTTATCGCCAGTCACCACGGTCACTTCCAGCCCTTTGCCAGCGAACTTTTTGGCGAGTGTGGCGATAATATCATCGGCTTCGTAACCAGCCAGTTCGATCCCCGGCAGATTGAGCGCATCCACCACTCGTTTTATGTAGGGGATCTGTGGCACCAGGTCTTCCGGCATGGCCGATCGGTTCGCTTTATATTCAGGATAGATATCTTTACGGAAGGTCGGCCCCTTGCTGTCAAAAATGACAGCCAGCTGGTCCGGCTGCAGCTCACGTATCACCTTGAGCAGCATATTGGTAAAACCGTAGATAGCGTTGGTCGCCATCCCCTGCGAGTTGCTGAGATGGCGAATGGCGTAATAGGCTCGGTAGATATAGCTCGAACCGTCGATCAGAAAAAGCCGCTGGGGCTGGTTGGACATAGGGGGAATCTCCTTAATTGAAAGTGCCGATCATTATTCCACAAGATGAGATGAAGGCAAAGGATAAGAAGAAATTTTACCGATCTGAACAGTTCTTGATTAAATAGACGGAACTCCCTCTTTTCGTCTCTCCCAGAGGTTGACAATGCGCTCTGGAATGATTAGCTTTCGAGGAGTTATCTTTCCAATGAGGAGTCTATTGCATGGCTGACAAAGAACAATTTGATGATCTGATGTCCGACTTCGAAATCGATCACGAAAAAATATCTGAGATTATTGAGGAACACGTTAACGAGGAGGGATTGGTGGTCGCTGCAGACACCCTCCCGACCGATTTGCCGATTATCCCTCTGCGTCCACGCCCGGCCTTTCCAGGCATTATGATCCCTCTGCTCCTCAACGGTCAGGGCCAGGTTGCGGCACTGCATCAGGCGATGGAGCACCAGGCCCAAACGATTGGGCTGGTCATGGTCCGTGATCTTGATGAGGAAGACGGCATCCAGAACTTGCACAAGATTGGCGTCGCCGCCAAGATTGTCAAAGTGCTACACACCGAGAAGAATGCTGCGCACGTGCTGGTCAACAGCCTTGAGCGCTTTGCCATTGAGGACATCCATGAAACCGGCACAAGTCTCTACGCTCGGGTGAACTATCATTTTGCCATGGAGCTTTCGGTCAACCCGGAATTGCGTGCCTATTCGATGGCAATCCTTTCGACACTGAAGGAACTCGTTCAGATCAATCCACTCTACAGTGAAGAAATCAAACTTTTTCTCAATCGTTCAAGTCTTGATGACCCAGGTCGTCTGGCCGATTTTGCCGCCAACCTGACCACCGCCGACGGTCAACAGTTACAAGAGATTCTGGCCACCCTCGATGTCCGCAAACGCATCGACAAGGTTCTGGTTCTGCTTAAAAAAGAACTTGAAGTTTCTCGTCTGCAGACCAAGATTTCCAAACAGATCGAGGAGAAGGTCTCCGCCCAGCAGCGCGAGTTTTTCCTGCGCGAGCAACTCAAGGCGATCAAGAATGAACTTGGCCTGGAGAAAGAAGGCAAAGATACGGAAATCGAAAAATTCCAGAAACGGCTTAAGAAACTCAAGTTCAATGAAGAAGCGGAACGTGCGGTTGAAGAAGAAATGGAGAAACTCCAACTGATCGAACCAAGCTCGCCCGAGTACAACGTCAGCCGTAACTATCTCGACTGGCTGACAATGCTCCCCTGGGGAGTTTTCAGTAAAGATTCCTACAACATTGCTCGGGCCAGAAAGGTGCTTGACCGTGATCATTACGGTCTCAAGGACGTCAAAGAGCGGATTCTTGAGTTCATCGCCGTCGGCAAGATGAAGGGCGACATCTCAGGTTCAATTCTTTGCCTGGTCGGCCCACCTGGCGTCGGCAAAACATCCATAGGCCACAGTATCGCCGAGGCCCTCGGCCGCAAGTTCTTTCGTTTTTCACTCGGTGGCATGCGCGATGAAGCGGAAATCAAGGGCCACCGTCGTACCTATATCGGCGCCATGCCGGGCAAATTCATCCAAGCGATGAAAACCGTCGGCACGGCCAACCCGGTCATCATGCTTGACGAAGTCGACAAGATCGGCGCCTCCTTCCAGGGCGACCCGGCCTCGGCCCTGCTTGAGGTCCTTGACCCGGAGCAGAACGGCAGCTTCCGTGATCACTATCTCGATGTGCCCTTCGATCTTTCCAACGTCCTCTTCATTGCGACAGCCAACCAGCTGGACACCATTCCCAGGCCCCTGCTCGATCGTATGGAGATGATCCGTTTATCCGGCTACATACTTGAGGAAAAACTTGAGATTGCCAAGCGCTACCTGATCCCCAAGACTCTCAAAAGCCACGGCCTGGTGCGCGGTCAGACAACTATTCAGAAGGCTGCACTCAAACAGATCATTGATGGCTACGCCCGGGAAGCGGGCGTTCGTAACCTTGAGAAACAGATCAAGAAGATCATGCGGCGAGCAGCCATGGCTTTTGCCGAAGATGAAGAGTTGAAAAAAATTGCCGTCACCAAACGTGACCTGGAAGATTACCTGGAAAAGCCGGTTTTCACTGCAGATGAGATCTTCGAGGGGATTCCCGGCGTGGCCACAGGACTGGCCTGGACCAGTCTCGGCGGAGCCACCCTGCAGATCGAAGCAACGGCCGTGCTGGCCAAGGTAAAAGGTTTCAAACAGACCGGTCAACTCGGCAAGGTGATGGTTGAAAGTTCAGAAATTGCCTACTCCTACATCATGGCTCACATTGAGGAGTGTGGCGGCGAAGCGAACTTCTTCGACCAGCATTTCATCCACCTGCATGTCCCGGCAGGAGCCACTCCGAAAGACGGCCCTTCAGCGGGTATCACCATGGCCACGGCTCTGGTTTCAATGATCACCGGAAAGTTGGTTAAAAAGAAACTCGGCATGACCGGAGAATTGACGCTCACCGGACGAGTTCTGCCAATCGGCGGGCTTAAGGAAAAAGTCATTGCCGCGAGACGCACAGGGTTGCAGATCCTCGTCTTCCCGGAAGACAATCGCAAGGATTTCGAAGACCTTCCAGGTTACCTGACGGAAGGGATTGAGGTACATTTCGTTAAAACCTTCAAGGATGTCTACAAGGTGGTTTTCTGATTCATGATCGTACTCTTCAATTTATCATACGATTCATCGCAAAATTCAGAGGGCTGTCCATAATGGACAGCCCTCTGGTTGTCTGTAATTTATGAATGTTCTTGCACGATGATAACTTTCGATTCTTATTAAATTAATCTTCCGGAGGGCATATCAAAAGCATGGAGACTCTGACACTTATAAGTGACGGACTTTTTAACGGCGAATTCCTCGAAAGCAAGATCTTTTACACGATCCTGGCCCTCGTGGTTTTCTGGTTGATTCGTCGGCTCTGTTTGATTGTTTTCCTGCGTGACCGCGAGGTTAAGGTTCAATATCGCATCCGCAAAACCATCGCATATATCACCTATCCCCTCGCTTTCCTGGTGATCGGCCGAATCTGGTTCGCTGGCTTCCAGGCTGTTTCAACTTATCTCGGCTTACTCTCCGCCGGTCTGGCTATTGCCCTGCAGACGCCCTTGGTCAACTTGGCTGGCTGGGCATTTATCCTCTGGCGACAACCATTCAAAGTCGGCGACCGGATTGAGATTGGTAATGACCGTGGTGATGTCATTGATCAACGGATTTTCATGTTCAGCCTGATGGAAATCGGTAACTGGGTTGATGCTGATCAGAGCACCGGACGTGTCATCCACCTCCCCAACGGCAAGATCTTTACCGACGTCATGGCCAACTACAGTCAGGGTTTTCAGCATATCTGGAACGAAATACCGGTCCTGGTTACCTTCGAAAGTGACTGGCGTAAAGCAAAACAACTTCTTGATGACATTGCCCAGAAGCACGGCGCATCACTCACGGATTCGGCAGCCAAAAAACTACGTGAAGCAGCCCACAAATTCATGATCTTCTATTCGAAGTTGACCCCGAAAGTTTACACCACGGTCAAAGACTGCGGTGTCATGCTGACGATCCGCTATCTTTGCGAGCCACGCAAACGGCGAGGCTCCGAACAAGAGATTTGGGAAGACATCCTCGACGCTTTTGCAGCTCACGACAATATCGATTTTGCTTATCCAACTCAACGCTTCTACCACAACAATACCGAGGGCAAGCCTGGCACCCGCCCGAAGGCGATCTACGCTGATGCTCCGCCTGAGCAAAGCTGACCTGCGACAACTCTTCAGTACAACAACTGTCACCGATTGAAATCAGCAGACTTTTCTGGTAAGTTCGCGCCACTCAGTAAGATCAAGGGGCAAGACCTCGTCTTGTTTCAACATGCTTTAAGGAGATTCATAATGCGCGTTCTATCCGGCATTCAACCTTCCGGCTCCCTGCACCTCGGCAACTACTTCGGCATGATGTCGAAAATGATTACCTACCAGGAAGAGTCTGAACTGTTCTGCTTTATTGCCAACTATCATGCTCAGACCTCGGTCAAAGATGGCAAACTTCTCGCCAAAGGCACCATCGAAGCCGCAGCCAACTTTCTTGCTCTCGGCATGGACCCGGAAAAGAGCACTTTCTGGGTTCAATCTGATGTCCCAGAAGTACAGGAGTTGGCCTGGATTCTTTCCAACTTCACGCCAATGGGCCTGCTCGAACGCTGTCACAGTTACAAAGACAAGGTGGGCAAGGGTATTACTGCCAATCACGGCCTCTTTGCATATCCGGTGCTGATGACCGCAGACATCCTGCTCTTTCAGAGTGAAACGGTTCCGGTCGGCAAAGACCAGAAACAGCACGTTGAAGTTGCCCGGGATATCGCCATCAAATTCAATAACGAGTACGGCGATATTTTCACTCTGCCACTACCCGAGATTGATGACGATGTCGCTACGGTGCCGGGCCTCGATGGCCAGAAGATGAGCAAAAGTTACGGCAATACCATCGATCTCTTTGCCGAGGACAAAGCCCTTCGCAAACAGATCATGCGTATTGTTACCGCACCGATCCCGGTGGAAGATTCGAAGGACCCAGACGCATGTAACGTTTATAAAATCTTCCGCCTGTTCCTCGACAAGGCCGGTGATGAAGCTCTCAGGCAGCGCTATCAGGCCGGCAATCTCGGTTTTGGTGATGTGAAGCAGGAGTTGTTCGAAACAGTACGTGACTACTTTGCCCCGCAAGCAGAGTATCGCAAGGAACTCCTTGCCAACCCGGACGGGATTCGCGAAATTCTCGCTAAGGGGGCGGACAAGGCGAGGTATACGGCGAGTAAGACGTTGCGGAAGGTGCGAAAAAAGACGGGATTGACTTACTAAATACGAAGGCGACAGATTTCAGATCTGTCGCCTTCGTTGCATCGTCATCTCCCTCCCCCAACACGCCACACTCTAAAGAAACTCCGTTTCATATTCCCCATCAACTTTTCGGAGGCAAGCAACCCCAAACTTTAACATTTAATTCTCAGTAACCCTTGACAGTCGCCCTCCGGAGGACTAAATTTCATCCTGAGCTCAGCAAATATTGGAATATGCCAATATCTATATTTACAGGAAAATACTCCCAAAAGGAAACATTAAATCATGACCGACCATAGCGATTGCAACAGTTGCAGTGACTCCTCCTGCGCTGCAAAAGCCCAAAACCCTCAAGAAAACGACGAGCAATTTCAAACGCGCCAAAGGCTGGAACAACGCCTCTGTCATATTGACAAGAAGGTGCTGGTTATGTCCGGTAAAGGTGGCGTTGGCAAAAGCACAACGGCCGTCAATCTGGCTCTGGCACTGGCTAAAGCAGGCAAGCAGGTTGGTCTGCTCGACATTGATCTGCACGGTCCAAGTCTTCCGACTATGCTTGGTTTGAATAAAGAGCAGATATTCTCGAACGAAGAAGGTCTCATCCCCCTTGAATTTGAAGGCGTCAAGGTGATCTCAATTGGTTTCATGATTCAGGATGACACTCAGGCCATGATTATGCGAGGCCCGGTCAAGCATGGCGCCATCCAGCAATTCCTGGCCGATGTTAACTGGGGTGAGCTTGATTACCTGGTCATCGACTGCCCCCCTGGCACAGGAGACGAACCATTGACCGCAGCACAACTGCTCGGCAAGGGAGCTTCGGCCGTCATCGTCACCACGCCTCAGGATGTTGCTCTGGTCGATGTTGAGAAATCAGTCAGTTTCTGTAACGAGCTCAACCTGAATCTACTTGGGATTGTTGAGAATATGAGTGGCTTCAGCTGCCCACACTGCGGAGAGGTGTCAGATATCTTCAAGAGCGGTGGCGGAGAGACTCTGGCGACCAAGCGCAAGGTTCCCTTTCTTGGCAGAGTACCGCTCGACCCGCGTATGGTTCAGTCTGGCGATAGCGGTAAGCCCTTCATTCTGGAACATCCGGACTCGGAAGCCGCTCAGGCGCTACAGGGCGTAGTAAACAAGATTATCTAAGGCTCGAGAGCTCTCTCCATGAACTCAGGTTGTAAAAACCGGTTCATGGAGAGCCTGCCAAACTTCTAGGAGCCTGTCAGGCTCCTAGTCAAGCTCACGGCTAAAAAGCACAAAAGCCATTGAAGGTCTTTTACTGGCTTCACGGACGACAAACTGGAGGCTGTCGAAATGCCAGCCCTTGGCAGTCCCGTTATTCAGTGCCTCCTCAATCGACTCATCTGTAACCACAGAGAGCTCCATCACTTTGTATTCAATCATCATCCCACCTATACGCATCAGAAAACCCTAGTACCCCCTGATTATAACCTGCTCAACAAATCAGGTAAAGACCCCACTTCCAACACGCCAACCATATAGATAATCTTTTAACCGATAAGATAAAACGTTTTTTTATCCCCATGATCAGTTATTTTTTAACAAAAATGAATTCCGCTGATATTCCGTATACTTTATCCCAAAAGACCCCTTAACCAGCTTATTTACTGCAATATTTGTGTTGACTTCTTTTTAGAACGACGTATCATGTCGCAAAATTTACCACCACAATATGTGGTTGTTTTTCACGAATAAGTACCTTAAGGTCTACTCATATACTCAGAATTACGGGACATTACACGCACTCCAGCCCCGTCAAAAACAGAACGTCCTCAGGGATTATTGATATGCGAAGCACCGTAAGGTGATTCCGCAATTTATTGCTTCATATTTGTCACATTTAGTTTCTTTGGAGAGAGCGCAAAAACACTGAAAAGGAGTCACATCTTATGGGACACGGACCAGCAGTAAAACTCGGCAAGGATAACGCTTCCGCGTACAAGAGCAAAATCGGCATTTCAATGTTTATTGTCTACACCCTGACCTACTTTGGCTTTGTTGTCATCAACGCTGTCAGCCCGGCGCTGATGGAAAAAGTCTACTTCGGTCAGACCCTGGCCGTTCTCTACGGCTTCTTCCTGATCATCTTCGCTTTAGTACTGGCAGTCATCTACAACCACTTCTGTACCGCCGCTGAAGCGCGTCTGAACTGATAGGGAGGAATTAAGAACATGGTATATTCACAATCACCTCTGGCCATCGGCCTCTTTTGCTTTTTTGTCCTGTTCGTTCTAGGGCTTTCTTTCTACCTTGCCCGCCGGACCTCTTCAGCCGATAGTTACTATGCTGCCGGCGGCAATATTCACTGGTTCACCAACGGCATCGCTTTTGCTGGTGACTACCTTTCTGCAGCATCCTTCCTCGGCATTTGCGGCATGATCGCAACCGCCGGCTTTGACGGCTGGATGTACTCGATCGGCTACCTCGCTGGATGGATGGTCGCCCTCTTCCTGGTCGCAGAACCGATGAAGCGTCTCGGCAAGTACACCTTCACTGACGCACTCGACTCGAAGTTCAATTCCAAATCAATTCAGCTGATGGCTGCTATTTCGACTCTGGTCGTTTCAGTCTTCTACCTGATTCCGCAGATGGTCGGTGCCGGCGTTCTGGTTCAACCGCTGCTTGGCATGCCGCACTGGGTTGGTGTCTGCATCGTTGGTGTGGTTGTCACCATCATCGTTGCCACCGCTGGCATGGCCTCAACCACCTACGTTCAGTTCTTCAAAGGCGCACTGCTGCTGATCTGCTCCACCATCCTTGTCATCAGCGTGCTGACTCGTGGCCTTGGTACCGATCCTAATCAAGGCGACACCAAGGAATACCACAAGTTTCAGACCCTGCAAGCCGTCGTTACTAACGGCAGCCTGCAAGTCACTGGCTACGACGTCGTTGCCGGACTTGATTCCGAATTTGGTGAAGCTGGCTTTGTCATGCTTGCCCAGAATGATGAAAAGACGGTCTGGCACCTCAAAGAAGCGGCCACTGGCTACGAGCTGGTCGAGGCCCTCTATGTCACCAAGATGGCTGACGGAACCAAGCTGTTCAACGGTGCCCCCAAGGAAGACGGCAAGTTCTTCGCGGTTGGTCATATCCAGGAGGTCACCATTGACGGCAAGGAAGTCGCTCAGACCGGAGCCGTTGGCCCGCTCGAGTTCCTGAACCGTTTTAAAGACAGCACCGTGATTCTGTGGGGCAAAAAATATGTCAAAGTGGGTGACAGCACGACCACCATCTATTACCAGAAGCCGACCCCGGGCAGCCGCATCCTGCGTCCCGGCCTGAAGTTCAAGGTCGACAATGCCAGCGGTCTTGACAAGTTCAACTTCATCTCACTGATGCTCGCGCTCTTTTGTGGTACTGCAGCGCTACCCCACATCCTGATTCGTTACTACACGGTACCAAGCCAGGCGGCAGCCCGTAAGTCGACCATCGTTGCCATCGCCGCTATCGGATTCTTCTACGTCTTGACTCTCTACCTTGGCCTGGGCGCTATGACCAACGGTGTCATCAACCTTTCCGACAACAACATGTCGGCACCGCTGCTGGCCCTCTCCTTCGGGGTTGTCATGTTCTCAGTCATCTCGTCGCTGGCGTTCGCCACGGTACTCGGTACCGTTTCTGGCCTGATCGTCGCCTCGGCCGGTGCAGTTGCTCATGACCTGATGGACAACTTCTTTGGCATGAACATGACGGATAAGGGCAAGGTCAGGGCTGGCAAGATCTCCGCCATGTTCATCGGCTGTATCGCCATCTATCTCGGCATCATCTTCGAAGGCATGAACGTCTCCTTCCTGGTCGGCTGGGCCTTTGCTGTTGCGGCTTCGGCTAACCTGCCGGCGATCCTGATGCTTCTGTTCTGGAAGAAGACAACAGCCCAGGGCATAGCGGCTTCGATTTTCATCGGTCTGACCTCTTCCCTCGGGCTGATTCTGGTTTCACCTGACATGTGGATCCGTTACGGCCTGTTGCCGCAAGATGCACCTGTCGCTTTCAACAGCCCGGCAGCCATCTCCATCCCGGCCAGTTTCCTGACCCTGGTCATCATTTCTCTGATGACTCAAAAGAAAGGTGCCATGGTCGAAGAAGGCGCTGAAGCCTGATCCTTGCAACAGAAGGTTCAACCTGTTAAATAAAGAGAGGGGCTGCAGGCCAGCCCCTCTCTTTTCATTTCGCTACTCTTTCATCAACGGATATATTCATGCGTCGTTTCCGCTATACCCTGATTGCCGTCTGCACGGTCCTCCTTTTTCTGGGCGTCACTGATCTGATTCTCTGGTTTAACAATCAGGCACCACATCCAGTCACCATTGACACGCTGGAGCAGACCGGTGCACCGGGCGAGTGGCTTCAAGTAACTGCTGGCTATCAGGACCTTGACCGGGCTATCTCGACCTCCGGATCCGTGGATATGGAAGCCCTGCTGGTGCCGCTCGTTACATACCCCGATCAGGAGCAGATCAGGATCATGGTTGAGACTCGCAATCCACACCAACTGCAACTCTTTCAGGAATACCACTTTTTTACTGACACGATTCCGGAGAAACAGAAATTTCGCCGTGAGCATGGCGCTGAGTTTAAGGGCCAGAGAGATATTACCGGCATGCTGGTTGCTGGTCTGATTGCCCGCGGTAATCAGCAGAAGCTGATGAAATTAGCCAAAGAGACAGACTTGAATATTGCGGATGATGTGATTTTCTTGAGTGAAGGGAAGGAGCCGGGGAAATGGCGCGGCATGTTCTTTACTGTCATTGGCCTACTTGGTCTCTTTAAGGTTTTTACTCACAAGAGAGAAGTGGCAGTAAGCGAACCGGAAACGGCTGCTGATCCTTAATGGGAAAAGCTACTTTTGATTCGTAATTCGGGGACACACCGTACGTGTCCCAATTAACATTAAGAGTTTCCTGACATACAAATCAGACTGTACTCTCCGACTTAACAGCAGAGCGCTTCAAGACCAACACAACCAACCCGATCAGAATAAGACTGATACCGAAGAAAGCCTGTGCATTCAGTCGCTCACCCAAAACCAGAATCCCGAGTGTGGCCGCGGTCATCGGTTCGGCCAACGACAGGGTGACCGCCGTCGATACTTGCACAGTCTGTAAACCACGGGCAAACAACCAGTAGGAAAGTGCCATTGTCGCCAATCCCAAGTGTAAGACGACGCCGATTGAGCGTGGTTGCAACAGCCAGTTGAGATCACAGTTTATCAGCACTGGCGAGAGCATGATTGCCCCGGCACAGACCACCAGAGCCATCACAGCATTTGGTGACTGCTTCTCCAATAAACCCTTAATCATCAATGTATAAGCAGCATAGGAGGCTCCGGCACCAACCGCCAGCAAAATGCCTAACGGATCGATAGCGATTTCACCACCACTTAAACTTAATAAACTGCAGCCGACAATAGCCAGCGCTGTTGCCAGGAACCAACGTTGGCCGGGCCTTTCACCACGAAAGATAATGCCTAAAAAGCCACCGAAGACTGGAGCGCTACCGATGCCGACGATGGTGCCAACAGCGACTCCGGTCTTAGCCACTGCGGCAAAAAAACAGATCTGGTAACTGGCCGTAAAAGCCGCGGCCATCAGAATCGACAACCAATTCACATCACGCAAACCCGTCAATTCCCGCCGATAGAGAGCCAGACCCAACAAGGCGATGCCGCCGACCAAGAGTCGCAGAGCACCAATCACTTTTGGATCAAAGCCAGCCGGTGCAAAGGCCTGAGCGGTACCGGTGGTTCCCCAGAGTAACGCCGCCCCGAGGACGAACCAGACACCTGCATGTGAAACCTCTTTTTGCATCAAACACTCCTAACAGCTAGAGCTACAG
>DAOWJU010000146.1 GCA_030640215.1 Desulfuromonadales bacterium | reverse complement strand
TGTCTACCAATTCCACCACTTCGGCAAAGCGGAGTGCATTATAGGGTTTCGTTTCGGTATGGTCAAGAGTTAACAGGACTGTAGTCAGCCAGATGTGCTGACAACGTGATCGTAACGGTTGTACCCTTGCCGAGAGAACTCGTAATATTCACTTGCCCGGACTGCGCTTCCACCAGGTGTTTGACGATTGTCATACCTAGCCCGGTTCCGGAAATCGCCGTATTTGTCGCATCTGCCCGATAAAATTTGTCGTAAATTCGCACCACTTGTTCGGATGTCATGCCTATCCCCTGATCACTGACCGCAAGCAGGCAAGTGCCATTTTCAAGCCGACAGGAGATCCGAATCTCGCCACCTTCCGGAGAATATTTCACGGCATTGCTGAGCAGGTTTTCAAGAATCTGCATCATCGCAAACCGATCAAAAGCTACGGTAACGCCAGAGGGTTGTGGGAATTCCAGTATGAAGTTGTGATCACTTGTCTGTAACTGAAAGTTCTTGATGACCTCTTCACAAAGTTGGTCTAAACGATGAGGCTTCAGTTCAAGAGACACGACTTCGCCAGATTCAATTCGACTGATATCCAGCAGGTTGCTGACAATGTCTCCCAGACGTTCCGCTTTCTTTTGAATCTGTTGCAGAAATTCACTCTTCTGCTCAGCGCTAAAATCATTCTTCATCATCATCAGGTCGGTATAGCCGATGATCGTCGCCAAGGGTGTGCGCAGTTCATGAGCCGCTGTTGAAACGAATTCATTTTTCATGCGATCGATCGTGCGCTGTTCAGTCACATCGTGCAGAAGCATTACGCAGCCATTAAATCTGTTCTCCAATGATTTGATAACCGTAACCCTGACCTGGCAGATACATGACGAGTGCCCCGTCGGCTCAAAGGTGAGATCCTCGGTGAACGTTTCCTGCTCTCTTTGTGGAGCCTGACGCAACAGCTGGACCAGCTCATTGTGGGGGATTTGGTCGATGTGAGTTGAGGAGCCCTGGCTGGCGGAATCATGATTGGACAGACAATAACCAATCAGTTCTTCAGCCCGACGATTGATCAGAACTATATTGTCACTGGAGTCAGTCACTAAAATGCCGTCAGCTGCAGAGCGCAGGATGCCATGTATCTTGGCATTCGCCTCCTGGGTCTCGTTGAGAGACTGCAATAAAGAACTCTGTGCATCGCGACGCGCAGAAACATCATGATAAGCCATGACAACATGGGTGATGTTGCCAGCCTCATCAAACATGGGACGACCGATCACATCAAAGCTGCGTCCATCGAGGTCCCAGTCATAAAGATTCTGCTCGCGGTGAGACTTCATGACGCACTCAAAAATACACCTGTCGTTATCAGCACCCTTACGGCAAACATAGTCTTTGCAGCTTTTGCCAAGGATCTCAACGTCACCGCCAAGCATCAGGTCACGAATCTTCTGGTTATAAGAAACCACCTTACCCTGAGGGTCTAATACCAGAAGCGCAGCACCGACCGTTTCAAAAATCGTCTGGATTTCATTGTGGGCAAAATGTAGCCTCTGATTGGTCCCTTGCAGATTTTCCAGTATGTGTTGAAAGGTCTGGGCGACGATGCCGATCGGGTCAAATTCAATCAGGCTGTGATTGTCCAGTTCCTCTGGACGCAGGCTTTTTGTGCCGACAACTTCAAGCAGACAATTTACCTTGCTGCGGATATAGTCAAAAGCCTCACGGTTGATCTTTACCAGACGCGCGTTCTCTTCGTACAACAGCTCGAGTTCACTGCGTTCCTCTGCTTTCCTGACAATGTTTTGACTCTGTGGTTGCATCACTCTGGTTGTCCTGTAAATAAGATCAGTTGCTCTGCTGTTGTGTCGTTATACGGTAATATCCATCCATCTTTTCAACGACAGCGTCAATTCCCATGTTATGGACAGCCTCAGGAATCGTCCCCGTCGCATCACGGTTGTCTGTGAGAACCACAATAGAGAGCTGCCCCGCTACCAGTTCCTGGTGATGCAGATTGATTTCTCGTAGTGCCAGAAGCAGGCTCGATGGACAGATCTGTCCGCGAATATCCATATCTAAAACCTTCATGAGCTCGACCTCTTCAGCGGCGTTGCAGAAATTAGCACCCGTTGCAGGACTACCCCGCCAAGCCATGCTCCCGGGACCAATCCAACAACAAACAGTAAGCTTTGTATCGTCAGCAACGGGATGCCTCCCCACAGATGCCAGACGTTGCAGCCTGGAGACATCCTGGCGCCAAGAGCCATAATGATGCCCCCGCAAAAAACCATGATTGCCTGAGTGAATGGAACCTTCCAGGTGACCCGGAATTCGCCGAGCAACCGTGCCGACAACCAGGCTCCGCCGACAATACCAAGGATCAGGGGAGTTTGTACTATCGTAACAATATCGAATTGCGGACCAGCGCCACCACTACGCAGAAGGCCATCAATCGGCAAGGCGTAATGAACCGGGGTAGACGTAAAATAGGGCAGGTTAGCAAGATGACCGGGGATGATCCAGGATTCCAGAAGAGCTGCACCCTTGGCATAAGATGTTGTCACTCCCATGGGAACACCGCACAGAAGAACCGTTAGTAGGCCAAGAACAGCCAATCCGATAGCTGTCAGCCACAACGGGATGAATCCTTCCGCAACATTCTGATTGACCCAGAGTCCGGCTTGTCGCCATCGCCAGCAGAGGAACCCTCCAATAGAAACGAGCAGAAGGACCGGAGCCGTCGCCGAGACACTGAGCCATTGCGGCAGAGTTACGGCGTTTGTTGAAAAGTTAGTTTGTTTTGCTAAAGATATCCACCCGGTGTGTATCTCAGCGTAGAGAGCGCTGCCGACCAGGAGTCCAAGAAAGGCAACCAGCGCCATTAAATTGCCACTTCCCATCTTGTAAAGGACGCCAACAACACAACCCCCAGCCAGCACCATGCCAAGACCGAAGACCATGCCACCAAAGATATTGACCCCGGCTGGCGGAGCAAACCACAGGAAGGGGTAGGTTGGCAGTACACCCATGAGACGACAGAGTTCGAACAGAAGTGCGCTCAGGGTGATCAGGAGGACAAGTGGACGAATGCGTTTGTAGCTGTTGAACAAAAAGACGTCGCGAAACGCGCCGGCCAGACAAAAGTCGGAGCGATGCATCAGAAAACCGGCTGTCAGGCCGATAACCAGCAATCCAGACATAACGATCCAGGCAGAGAAATCCACAACGGCTACTCCCGCCCCCCTCAGTAAGTAACATTAACGCATGCCCATTAATATAACCTCAAGAGAGTAAAACAACAAACAAAATATTCCCACATGATTTGTGGCGGTATCGTCCTCACGACCGAATACCTTCATTCCGAAACGTCTTGTCGTTTGCGTGGGCAATATAACTAACGAAGGAAATACAATAGGGAAAATTCGCTCCTATTTAACGACCAGGACTTTCTGCTCCAGAATCTCATACATGGTCAGGAGAGAGATTAACCAGGATAATGTTGATTCGGCCCCCTGGTTGGCATTTACCCCTGTCGCCTCAAGACCGTCACAGCAGCCCCCAGTAGTAAAATCACAGATTTGCTTGTTCAGATCATTGCGACCCATAAACCAACCAAGACAACGATGCCCCTCTTCAAGCCATTCGATATCTCCCGTGGCACGAAACGCCTCTGCGCAAGCATCGATTAAAGACATTGCCTCTAGTGGCTGTTGATCGAAAAGCGAGATTTTACACTCTCTCTTACACCAGTTGGAATTACCAATGATGGAAAGATGCCCATCGGCTGCCGTCTGTTTATCAAGCAGCCACCTTAGCGCTGTGATACCCATTTCATACATTTCGGCATCAGGGATCCATTGCCCGGCCAGGATCAGGGCATGTGGCAGCTTGGCATTAGCATAGGTCACCGTATCCTCACACCACGGCCAGTCATCCAGGGTCCGGTTTTTGAAGAGTGCAACAAGTTTTTCTGAAAGGTGTGTTCGAACTCGTCTGGCATTGGCATCGCCACCGAAGTGGGACATATAGGCGTGCAGCCCGACGGTTGCAAATGCCCAGGACCGGGGAGAGATAAACTCCTCAACGGCTTGAAGGCCATCCAAAAAGAGACTTACCGCCATGTTGCGGATTGCGTCATTAGGGGCGCATTGGATGGCGACCCCTAATCCCCACAGGGAACGGCCATGGGAGTCTTCACTCCCGATCTCCTCAAGCCACCGCCGGTCATAAGACATGAAATTGCGAAATCGACCATTCTCAGGATTAAACGAATAATGGAGAAAGGAGAGATAGGTCTGAATCAGGGGGATGACACTTTTCTCTTTGAGCTGACAGTGATATTTGCTGGCCACGATCAGGGCTCTGGCATTGTCATCTACGCAGTAACCGTGAGTCCGGTCGGGGATGGAATACTTGGCGTGCTGCAAAATGCCCGTACCATCGGTCATGACTTTCATATGTTGCAGGTTGAAATCAGGCAGTTCTTTTATAATTCTGACATCCGGTCTTTCAGTATACTGGGGAATCGGTCGGTCGACAGTTCGCTCGAATGCCTTGGCTGTAAGCTCTATATAATCCTGGGCCACTTTTGACCAGACCATCGAACGGCCGTGTTGGTAGCCTTTTTTTCGCATACTGAGGGCGATATCTTCATGGTCGAGGAGATCATTAATCTCTCTTGTCATCGCCTCTGAGTCAGCAAAAGGGACCAGACGCCCCCTGCCCTCGGCAAGGATCTCTTTCGCATACCAGTAAGGGGTTGAAACCGTGACGGCACCGATTCCAACGGCGTAGGCCAAGGTTCCTGAGACAATCTGATCTTCACTGACATAAGGTGTCACATAGACGTCAGCCGCCCTGATATGTTGCGTCAAGGTGTCAAGATCCACAAAACTGTTCTCAAAGAGAACATGATTATCAACTTTCAATCGCCTGACCTGCTGGTAAAGTGCCTGCCTGTAGGAATCGCCCGATTCCCCGATGACATGGGGATGGGTTTTGCCGAGAATAATATAGAGGACCTCAGGGTGCTCGGCGATAATCCCGGGCATGGCATTGAGCATGGTTTCAAGCCCCTTGCCGGGGCTCAGCAGGCCAAAGGTGAGGAGGACCTTTCTGTCTTCAATGCCCAGTTTCCTACGAAAAGAATCTGCTCTTTTAAAGGGAACATCAGGGATGCCATGCGGGATGAACGTGATTTT
>DAOWJU010000295.1 GCA_030640215.1 Desulfuromonadales bacterium | reverse complement strand
GGCATCGCTGCACAGGCACTGGGGATCGCCCAGGGGGCCTTAGATGCTTCCGTTGATTACGCGCAGGAGCGTAAACAGTTCGACACACCGATCGCTAACTTCCAGGGGGTGCAGTTCCAACTGGCCGATATGGCGACCCAGATAGAGGCTGCTCGGCTACTGGTTTATCAAGCTGCGGACAGGGCAAGTAGTGGTCTCTCCTACGGCAAGGAATCGGCCATGGCCAAACTGTTCGCAAGTGAAACTGCCATGCGTGTGACCACTCAGGCGGTGCAGATCCATGGCGGCTACGGCTATACCCGTGAATTCCCGGTTGAGAGGATGATGCGTGACGCCAAAATCACCGAAATTTACGAAGGAACCAGCGAGATTCAGCGTGTTGTCATCGGTACCGCCGTCACTCGTGGTTAAAGAGATTTTGCCTGGGACTTTACCGGCTGCCGGAAAACTTCTGCCATATCCTTTGCCGCAGGTTCCCGGATGGGGCGAGTGGATCGAGGTTGCGGTCGGAATTTACTGGCTGCGGATGCCTTTGCCGTTTGCCCTCGATCATGTCAACCTCTGGCTGCTCGAGGATGGTGACGGCTGGTCGGTTGTCGACTGCGGTTATGCATCAGCCGAGATCAAGACGTTGTGGGAACAGCACTTTGCCGATCTTATGCAGGGACGGCCGCTGAAAAAGGTGATTGTGACCCACTGCCATCCCGACCACCTCGGTCTGGCCGCCTGGCTGGTACAGCAGCAGGGTGGACAGGTCTGGATGACTGGGGATGAATACAGCCGGGCCGTTGAGATTTACAACGGGGAGGCCGGTTGGCTCAAAGAGGATGCGGAAGCCTACCTGCACTGTTGTGATGTGCCTGATAAACAGGTTTTCTCTGCGACCATGTCCCACAAGGCGTATCGTCATGGCGTGCCGTTGCTTCCTGATGAATGTCACACTATGGCACATGATGATTGCATCGAAGTCGGTGGCCGTAACTGGCGAATAATCACCGGTGGCGGGCATTCTCCGCAACATGCTGCACTCTATTGTGATGGCATATTGATTTCAGGCGACCAGGTGCTGCCGGAGATCAGCTCGAATGTCAGTGTCTGGCCCAACGACCCTGACGATGATCCTCTGGCCCTTTATTTGGCATCCTTCGTTGCCCTTCGGTGCCTGCCGATGGAGACCCTGGTTTTGCCGTCTCACGGTATGGCTTTTAGTGGTTTGCACCGGCGTTTGGATGCTCTTGCGGCACATCATCATCAGCGTCTGAGCCTGCTTCCCGAAGCCTGTGATGAGCCCCGTTCCGTAGCCGAGCTTCTGCCGGTGCTGTTTCCGCAGAGTCTGGACAATCAACAGATGCCGTTTGCCGTCGGGGAACTGGTGGCTCATCTCAACTATCTCAGGTTGCGCGGGCTGCTCAAGCGTGAGACATCGGCGGACGGTCGCTGGCGTTATACAAAATGAGCAGATCAATTTAACTATGGATGATGCTGTGCCCGGCCGCGCCGGGTAGCAGGTTAGAGAGAAAAAGACAATGGAATCGCTTCTGAAAGAATTCCCGGTGATGGTTAAGGTTTCAGTCGCCTGGGGAGAGATGGATGCTTTTGAGCATGTTAATAATATCGTCTATTTTCGTTACTTCGAGAACGCCAGAATAGCCTACTTTGAAAAACTCGATTACATGAAATCGATGGTAGAGTCTGGTGTCGGGCCGATTCTGGCGTCGACCCAATGTCAATATCGAAGACCACTGACTTACCCGGACGTGGTGCAGGTTGGAGCCAGGATCTCTGAATTGTGTGACGACAATTTTGTCATGCAGTACTGTATCGTCAGCGAGAAGACCGGTAAAATAGCGGCGGAAGGGGAGGCGTTGATGGTGTCTTATGACTATCGCAATAAAAAGAAGGCCGCAATCCTTGAGCCGATTAAAAAGAAAATTATTGCTCTTGAGGAGGAAATGGTTTCTGCGACAGACTCCTAGTGCCCAGTGACAGGTCAATCATATTTCTGGTTCTTTTGCATAAATTAGAGGGAACGTTACGATGGAAAACCAAGAACATTTTCGCAAGCTGGAGCGGATGTATGCCAGTGCCCCGATTAACGAGTTTTACAAGCCGAACCTGGAAATTTCAGAGGGCGAAGCCGTACTTGAATTCGCTGTACAGAAAAAGTTTTTCCATGCGGCCGGTGCCATTCACGGCTCGGTCTATTTCAAGGCGCTCGATGATGCCGCTTATTTTGCGGCGAACTCACTGATCGAAGACGTTTTTGTGCTGACGTCCAATTTTAATATTTACTTGCTTCGTCCAGTGTCCTCCGGGAGAATTCGGGCGGTTGGCAGGGTCGTGAACCAGACTAAGAAACTGCTGATTGCCGAAGCGATTTTGTACGATGAACAGGGGCGAGAAGTTGCTCGCGGCAGCGGCAGCTTTATGCATTCTCAAATGGCGTTGACTGAAGAAATCGGTTATTGCTGACTTCTCTTGCAGTAGAGTCGTCGAGTTTCCAATGTCAACAAAGGATTAATTATGAACGACGTTGTTATTAGTGGCACCGGCTTATTCACTCCCCCGAATGTTGTGACCAATGTAGAGCTCGTCGAGGCGCACAACGCCTACGCAGACAAGTTCAACCGCGAGAATGGCAAGGCCATAGAATGTGGAGATGTTGAGGCAATCCAGCACTCGAGTGTCGAGTTTATTGAAAAAGCCTCCGGGATCAAGCAACGTTATGTGATGTACAAAGAGGGAATCCTCGATATCGAGCGGATGATGACCACTGTTCCCCGCCGATCCCCTGATGAGATCTCGATCTGTGCCGAAATGGCTGTCGCGGCCGCAAAAGAAGCCTTGAGTCGGGCGCAAAAACAGCCGCAAGAGATTGATCTGGTTATCTGCGGTTCTTCGACCACGCAACGCCCATGGCCTGCGGTTGCCGTGGAAATCCAGCAGGCTTTGGGCTGCAGCGGCTACGCTTATGATATGTCGGTTGCCTGTTCTACCGCGACCTTTGCCTTGTCGAATGCGATGGATGCACTTTTGTCCGGCACTGCAAACTCTGTCCTGGTTGTTAATCCGGAACATACTACCCCGATGCTCAATTTTAGTGATCGTGACTGCCACTTTATTTTCGGTGACGTCGCTACTGCAGTTGTTTTAGAGCGACAGGAGACGGCGGCAGACGTCCCCCTGTTCAAGATTCTGGATCGCAAATTGAAGACCGTTTTTTCAAATAATATCCGCACCGATTTCAGTTATCTGACCCGGGTTGAAGCCGATCTCAGGCTGGAGCGTTTTTTCGAGCCGGACCAATGGTTTGTGCAGCAGGGGAGGAAGGTGTTCAAAGAGTTGCTGCCGCAGGTCTGCAACCTGGTCGAGGAGCAGCTTGAAGCGAACGGTGTTGACATTGTCGATATCCGGCGCCTGTGGCTTCATCAGGCCAACATCAACATGAACCTGTTTGCAACGCAAAAGCTGCTGGGACGCAAGGCGCAGGCCGGTGAAGCACCGGTTGTCCTTGATGAGTATGCTAAT
>DAOWJU010000093.1 GCA_030640215.1 Desulfuromonadales bacterium | reverse complement strand
TGATTATACTAAGCTAATTCATACTTACTTATGTTGTCTAACTTTACTCAGCCAGTAATTAATCATTGAGTAAGCTAACCACTTAACTTGGGAGGAACGTAAACAATGAAACAGTTTGGCAAACAGTTGGTAATGGCAGTTACGATTCTTGTGTTATCAGTCGGCAGTGCTTTTGCGGCGGATGTTGCACTCTGGGGCTCCACGACATGTCAGAAGCGTTTCCTTGAGCCTGGTGCGAAAGCATTGCAAGCTGCAACCGGTGTCAAGATCAAGGTGTTCGGCGTTGGTACTGGCAAAGGTATGGTCGCGCTTCTTTCCGGTAAAACCAATGTTGCAATCTCATCCAATAACCTTGAGGGGACTATTAAGTCGACCCAGAAGGTACTCAAGAAAGATGGCAAACCTGCAGCCCAGATTCCAGAAAACCTGCAATTCCATGAGATTACCAAGGACATCATTGTTCCCATCGTCAATAAGTCCAATCCGGTTGCAAGCCTGACCTGGGCGCAGTTGGCTGATCTCAATACCGGTAAAGTCACCAACTGGAAGGACGTAGGCGGTAATGACGAGCCTGTGCAGGTGGTTACCAGTCATGCCGGCAGTTCGACCAAGGCTGTATTTCAGAAGCGGGTTATGAAAAAAGCTGATTATGCTACCAAGGCAATTCAAGTCAAAAGCACCCGGTTGGAAATCAACAAGGTCTCCAAGGCAGCTGGTGGCATTGGTGCAGTCAGTGCCGGTTTCTTTAATTTAAATCCGGGCAAAACCAAGATTGTGAAAACAGACACTATCTCCCGCCCCCTGGCTCTGATCACCATTGGTGACCCTGCCCCTGAAGTTCAGAAAATTATTGATTACTTCCGTTCTTCAGAAGGTCAGAAGCAGATTCTCGATTAATCCTATATTCTGAGGGGGCTGTTTTCGTGCCCCCTCAGTTGTTTTTCTTTCTCTGGAAAGTTGACATCGGGTGACTGTATGAAAATCAATATTCAGAAAAAGCTCCTCCTCAGTTTCGGAAGTATTGCCCTCATTTGCGCCATTATTGGCGCGGCAGGCTGGATCGGGGCTGATCGAATAGGCGATAAGTTGGTGGCGACCGGCAGGGGCGATGTGCCAGGTTTGCAGTCTATTCTGGGTCTGGACGGTGTAGCCAGCAAGATTACTGCTTCTGAGCAGGCTCTGCTTAACCCGGCTCTGCCTTTGATAGACAGGGCAGATTACCAGGAAGAAATAATCAAGAGCTTCGAGGAAGCGGATGACCTCATCGGTATTTTCCAGAATATTGAAAAATCCGCCGAAGAAGAGGCACTCTGGAATGAATTCCAGGCCGTCTGGACAAGTTGGCGTGGCAAGGTAGATGCTTTTCTTGCGATCAGTTCCGAAATCAATAATATGCAGCTACAGAATCCACAAAAGATAGCTCTGGAACTGGAGCGTAACTTCGGTGTTTACCGTGCCTGGGCAGCTGCCAGCGGTAAAGCTGTGCTTGAGCAGACAACCTTTGATGGCAACCTCACCCTGGAAGACTCGCCGTTCTGGAAATGGCTGGAGCAACTGGAAACAGAGAATGAGGTGGCGCTTGCATCCAAAGGGTACCTGGAACAGCAATTACGTGAAGCTTATCTCTCTGTCGATAGTATTGCTGAGTTCCTTGAAATCGGTGAGTACGATTTGGCACGTGACCTCTATCTTTACGAAGTGGTCGCCAGTTTCGACACGATTCAGTTTTATGTCGATGATCTCAATAATCTGGTGAACAATGCGCTCACACTTTACTTCGAGATGGGACAGCTGGAGCAGACAGAATCTTCAGTCGCCCGGTACAGTATGGATGAGCTTCTCAATCGTCTGGTTGATTCTGTCGCCGCAAAGGTTGAGTCTGGCGTTGCTGATGGTGAGAGTGTTGCGCAAACAGTTAAAAGTATTCTGGTAATCGCTTTGTTGATTGGTGTTGGGCTGGCTATTGGCCTTGGTACCATTATCGCCCGGGGAATCTCCCGACCGGTGCAGGCCGGGGTCAACCTTGCGCAGGCGATTGCTTCAGGGGATTTCTCCCAGCGGATGAACCTTCGCAGGAATGATGAAATTGGCCAGCTGGCGCTCGCGTTGGATGAGATGGCCGGGGGACTTGAAGAAGCAGCCGGTGTTGCCGGAGAGATTGCGGAAGGCAACCTTCAGGTTGAGGTCACACCAGCGTCCTCTCACGATCAACTGGGTAATGCCTTATTGAACATGGTGGCCAAACTGCGTCAAGTTGTCGGGCAGGTCAAGGTAACGACCAATCACGTTTCTACCGGAACGCAGGCGATGAGTGCCTCGTCCGAAGAGATGTCGCAAGGTGCGGCCGAGCAGGCTGCTGCGGCAGAAGAAGCCTCGAGTAGTATCGAGCAGATGACTGCCAACATACGCCAAAATGCAGATAACGCCATGCAGACGGAAAAGATTGCTATCCAGTCTGCAAGTGATGCTAAAGACGGCGGTGAGGCTGTTGCTAAAACGGTTTCGGCGATGAAGGAGATCGCTGGCAAGATCACAATCATTGAAGAGATAGCCCGACAGACAAACCTGCTGGCTCTCAATGCGGCCATTGAAGCAGCACGTGCTGGTGAACATGGCAAAGGTTTTGCGGTGGTTGCCGCGGAAGTACGTAAACTTGCAGAACGGAGTCAAATTGCGGCCGGTGAAATTAATGATTTGTCGAGCAGCAGTGTTGAGGTCGCAGAACAGGCGGGGCAATTACTGGATGTGATTGTGCCTAATATCCAGAGAACGGCGGAACTGGTTCAGGAGATCAGTGCGGCCAGCCGTGAACAGGATGCCGGTGCCGCACAGATCATGAAAAGCATCCAGCAGTTAGATGGTGTTATTCAGCAGAACTCGGCTAGTTCTGAGGAAATGGCTTCGACTTCTGAAGAACTTTCAAGTCAGGCTGACCAGCTTGAGCAGATGGTTGCTTTCTTTGCACTGGACGGCAAAGGGCTCGGTATCTCTAGAACAGGTTCTAACGAACTTTCTCCCGGAGTTGAGAGATCGTATGAACAACCATTGGTTGAACACCAGAATAAGACGGTTGCCGCTGTGCCTGTAACTGAAAGAGCCCAAGCAGGGAGTTCGAGTGATGAATTGGATGATGAATTTGAACAGTATTGAAAGAGGATTATCGTGAGAGGAGCAAGTATCGAGAGTAGCCAACAATATGTAACCTTCAGCCTCGGCGAGGAACTCTTTGGGGTTGAAGTTAATCGCACCAGGGAAATCCTGAGTTTGACCCCGGTGACCAAGGTGCCGCAAACACCTGACTATCTGCTTGGTGTGATCAACCTGCGTGGTCAGGTGGTACCAGTGGTCGATATGCGCCTGAAGTTGGGTCTGCTAGCGGGTGCCGAAACGTAAGATACCTGTATCATTGTCGTCGACGTTCTGGTTGACGGCGAGACGATCACCGTTGGTGCTCTGGCTGATGCGGTACGTGAGGTAATGGATATCCGTTCCGACCAGATTGAACCGCCACCACGGCTCGGCGCTCGCCTGAATACTGAGGTTATCAACGGTATGGGCAAGGTCGATGAACAGTTCATGATCTTGTTGAACATTGACCGGATCTTCAACAGCGATGAATTGGCTTTT
>DAOWJU010000332.1 GCA_030640215.1 Desulfuromonadales bacterium | reverse complement strand
CGACTCTCTGAAATGCGCACTGGATATTTGTGCTGCTTCCGGGACCCGTGCCCCGGTAATGACGCCTGGCAATATAGGTCGTCAGGCCGCCAGCCGTTATTTCAAACTTGCCGAGCAACAGCTTGTTGAAGTCAGCAACGAGTGGGGGTTCGTGCTTGAGAAGTCTCTCGATTACAGTTTCGAGAAATTGTTGCTGATCGGACATCCGGGTAAGTTGGGCAAGTTGGCCATGCAGCAGTGGCAGACACACTCCGCGCATTCCGATAGTGCTTTGGATTATGTTGCCGGGCTGGCTTCCGTAATGCTGAAGAGATCGTTTGCTCCGCAAAATACCGTGGAGGGATTTTTTATGCATGGACTTGAACAAACTGAACGTCGCGTGGTTGCAGACGTGTTGGCAAAAGAGATCAATACTGCAATCAAGGCGGCTTTTAACCCAGGGTGGCAATCGGCTGTTATGCTGATTAACCTCAAGGGGGAATTGCTCGGTAGCCATGGTTCCTTGGAGTGCTGGCAATGACGGATCGTGCGCAAATAATTGTTGTGGGGTGCGGCCCCGGTCACCCTGACTATTTATCTGATGCTGTGCGGCATGCTGTTGCCTGTGCAGAAGTTCTGGTGGGCGCCAAGCATCTACTCGATTTGTTCCCCGCAACGGCTGCTACCTGTGTTCCGGTCGGTGCAGACATCCCGGCGGTTTTGGCCCGTATCGAGTCGGAGCAGAAACGGAGGGTTGTTGTGCTGGTCTCCGGCGACACCGGGCTTTTCAGCCTGGCGCGTACAATCCAGGAACATTTCGGTGCTCAGCAGTGTCGGTTGATTCCGGGCATCAGCTCGGTACAGGTTGCCTGTGCCCGCCTCTGTTTGGATTGGCATGATTTAAAGGTGGTCAGTGCTCATGGGCGTCAACCGGAGGAGTCAGTTAACGCTCTGCAAGGGTATGGGAAAATCGCTATTCTTGCTGGTACAGCGCAAGCAACACGCTGGGCTGCTGATCTACTCGAACAACTCGGAAGCGCCTATCGTGCATTTGCCTGCGAAAACCTGACCTGGGATGAGGAACGCATCACACCATACGATGCGAGCGGTTTGGCGCAGGCAGAACTGGCTTCGCGAACGATTATCATACTGGTTGCTCGTAAGGAGATGTCGTGACGAATCGGCCACAAGAAACGAAGCTCGGAACATTCTACGGTATCGGGGTTGGCCCCGGTGATCCGGAGCTTTTAACCCTTAAGGCGATCCGTGTATTGAGTTCGAGTGATTGTATCTATGTACCGACGTCGCATTTAAGCACTCAGGATTACGTCAGTGAGGTGGTGCAGGACTATGCCGGTTCAGAGTGTGAGATAAAAGAAGTGACATTTTCTCTGGCGTCGGACAGTACCAGTCGGTGTCAGCACTGGCAGCAAACCGCTGTGGAGATTGCCACGAAATTACAGGCTGGCCAGGATGTGGCCTTTGTCACTCTCGGAGATGCCTTACTTTATTCGACCTATATTTACCTGGTTCGGGCGCTACGTAAGGAGTTCGATGCCGCCAGGATAGAGACGGTCCCCGGTGTCAGCGCCTTCAGTTTGGTTGCTGCCTTGACCAATACACCATTGGGGGAAGGGCAACAGTCACTGCATGTGATTCCAGTTGCCAATGATTTGGTAAGGATCGAGTCAGCTATTACGAGTGGTGCTGGTGTGGTTTTGATGAAGATCGGTTCTCGCCTAAGAGAGATTGTTGACCTGCTTGAACAGCTTAACGTTCTGGACAGAAGTGTCTTTGTCTCTCGCGCAGGGTTGCCTGATCAACGGGTAGAGCTGGATCTGAACCACTTGCGCGACGCAGATGAAACAACCGGCAACCTGGCGGTGATTATTGTGCAGGCTGCTGGTGAGTAGCTGGGAATGTCTATTCAGGTTCATTTTTGTTCAATTTGAGGAGTGTTAATCAATGAAAGTGATTTTTGTCGGCGCGGGGCCTGGTGATCCTGACTTGTTGACTGTCAAGGCCCGCCGCTTACTGGAAGGCTGTCGAATCTGCGTTTATGCCGGTTCTCTGGTCAGCCCGGAAGTTGTCGGCCTTGTCCCTGATTATTGTGAGCTGCATGATTCCGCCGGAATGACATTGGAGGAGATAGAAGAGGTCTTTGTTCGTGCCCAACCTTTGGGGATTGATGTCGTACGCTTGCACACTGGCGATCCTTCAATCTATGGAGCGATCAGGGAACAGATGAATGTGCTTGATCGGCTCGGAATCGAATATCAGGTTGTCCCGGGCGTCAGCTCGTTTCAAGCCGCCGCTGCGGCTTTGAAGACCGAGTTGACGGTGCCTGAAATTGCCCAGACGGTGATTCTTAGCCGGACCTCGGGACGAACGCCAATGCCAGAGAAGCAGGAGCTGGAACATCTGGCCCGGACTGAGTCAACTCTTTGTCTGTTCCTGTCCGTTCATAAACTGGATGAAGTCGCTGCTGAACTGGCAAATTATTATGGGGAGGACTGCCCCGCCGGTGTGGTGTACCGGGCGAGCTGGCCCGATGAGCAGGTGATTCAAGGCTGCCTGGCCGATATTGCCAACAAGGTGGAGAGTGCCGGGATCAAGAAAACAGCTATGATTATTGTCGGCCAGGCGCTGTCGCGAGATCTTCCCGTTTCGAAACTTTATCATCAACACTTCAGTCACGGTTATCGGGTTGCTGACACTGAAGGTACTGGAGGTTCAAGTTGATGGTTGCGGTGATCACCTTTTCACCCGAAGGTTTCAAGGTCATGCAACGGATCGCAGCCGGTATGGAGGTTGACCAGTATCTGCATCAAGGGGTTGATGCCCCCAGCGGAGTCCATTCCTTTGAGCGGGTGTATGACCTGACGGAAGAGCTGTTCAGTCGTTATGGCGGCCTTGTCTTTATTGCCCCCTGCGGTGTGGTTGTGCGCGCCATTGCCCCTCTGGTCAAGCATAAGCTTGGAGACCCTGCGGTGGTTTGTCTGGATGTCGGGGCACGTTATGCCATAAGCCTGCTCAGTGGTCATGAAGGAGGTGCTAATCAGTTGGCAAACGATATTGCCAACCTGACCGGCGCAGAACCAGTTGTTTCCACAACCACGGAGGCTGTGAAAGATCTTGTCGTCGGTGTCGGCTGTCGAAAGGGTAAGAGTGCAATGGAGATTCGTGCTGCGATAATGACGGCAATGAAATTGATCGGAGTCGGTCTTGATCAGGTCCGTTGCCTTGCTACTGCCGATGTAAAACAGTCAGAGTCGGGCTTGTTACAGGCTGCCGAGGAATTGGAACTACCACTACGGATTATCGATTCGGAGCTGATTCGCATGAGTCATCTGACATACGAGTCATCAGACTTCGTACAACAGCAAGTCAATCTGCCAGCGGTTGCAGAACCGGCAGCATTGCTATCTGGAAGGAGAACGTCATTAATACTGAAAAAAACAGCCTTCAACGGCATCACCATAGCAATAGCCAAGGAAAACTGTTCCTCGTTGGCATAGGTCCGGGCAGCGTTGTCGATCGTACCCCAAGAGCAGGGAAGGCGATCAAAGACAGTAATGTTGTTGTTGGCTATGGCCCTTATATCGAGGCAGTAGAAGATCTGATCGAGGATCAGACGGTCATCACCTCGGGGATGAAGCAGGAAGCAGATCGTTGTCGAGCGGCTCTTGAACAAGCCAGGGCCGGACAGGTGGTGTCCTTGATTTCATCGGGCGATGCAGGGGTATACGGCATGGCAGGGTTGGCCATGGAAATGGCTTCAGCAGAGGACTACGATCTCGACATGGAGGTCATTCCTGGGGTGACGGCCGCTAATTCGGCGGCAGCCTTGATGGGAGCGCCCCTGATGCTTGATTCGGCAACTATCAGCCTGAGTGATCTTCTTGTCCCTTGGGAAATGATCGTAAAACGTCTGGGGGCCGTCGCCGCCGCTGATCTGGTTGTTTCGTTATATAACCCGCGAAGCAAGAAACGCGTGATGCAATTGGAAGAGGCGACAAAAATTTTTCGCGAGCATCGACCTGGTTCAACCCCCGTAGGTGTTGCAACTGCCGTTGGCAGTGAAGAAGAACGCCTGGTTTTGACTGACCTGGATCATCTTCTTGAGCAAGAGGTTGGGATGCGCTCGATAGTTATCATTGGCAATTCAACAACTTGTGTTCTTGATGGGCGAATGGTCACACCACGCGGATATTATTGATGACGGAACGAGCACAGATACTTCTCCTCGGTGGCACCAGCGAAACCGCTTCTCTGGCTTTGCGCTTAGCCGAGCTTGGTTGGCAGGTGCTTGTGTCAACGGCAACCGACGAACCGTTAAATAGTGGACAACATTCTGCGATCAGTCGTCGTAGCGGTCGGTTGAACCGTTCAGAGCTAATTGAGTTGATCACGGTGCAGGGCTTCTCAGCACTGGTCGACGCAACTCACCCCTATGCGGAGGTTGTTCACCGGAACGCGCGCAACGCTTGTGAAGAGACTGGTTGCCCCTACCTGCGTTACCAACGCCAGGAAACGCAAGGGCCAAGAGATGCGTGGTTGTATGCTGATGATCATGAGCAGGCTTCATTGCTTGCCTGCGAATCGGGGCTGCCGATTCTCCTGACTATTGGATCGCGCCATCTTGCTCCTTATGTCGAACAAGCGAGCAGGAGACAACTCCCGCTTTACGCCAGAGTGTTGAACCACCCTGACTCCGTTGCTGCATGTAATGCTGCGGGGCTGGAAACATCCCGCCGTATTTTTGGCCGTGGTCCTTTCAGTTATGAAGACAACCTGACGCTGATTCGTAGATACGAGATCGGTGTCGTGGTGACCAAGGAAAGCGGACAAGTCGGTGGAGTAGAGGAAAAATGGCGCGCAGCGGAACATGAACATTGCCAGTTCATTGTTGTCAGGCGTCCGGTCGAGCCATCAGGGCAATCTTATAACGGCATCAATGAGTTGTTGAATGCGCTGCAACAGCAGTGCCCTCAGTACGTTGACGCAGAATGAAAGTCAGGCAAACACAGAATATATTGAGGTATTAAGTGAAGAGAGAAACTCAAGTCTATCTGGTCGGTGCTGGTCCTGGAGACCCCGGCTTGATTACCGTAAAGGGCTTGCGCTGCCTGCAACAGGCCGATGTCGTCCTATACGATAAACTGGTTAATCCCGAATTCCTCAAGGAGGTGCCCAATGGGGCCGAGCTGATCTATGTCGGCAAGGTAAAGGGTCACCACTTGCTGCCCCAGGAAGAGATTAACAAGCTACTGGTAGAGAAAGCGCAGCCGGGAAGGGTGGTGGTGCGTCTCAAAGGCGGTGACCCCTTTGTCTTTGGCCGTGGCGGAGAAGAAGCGCAATACCTCGAAGAGATAGGCGTTCCGTTTGAAGTGGTCCCCGGAGTCACGGCTGGATTTGCCGCTGCCGCTTATTCTGGAATTCCGGTAACGCATCGTGACTGCACAACCAGCGTCACTCTGGTGACTGGGCACACTAAGATGGACAATAATGAACAGCCGAAAGTTAATTGGCAGTGTTTGGCCCCTGGGGACGGTACTCTGGTCTTTTATATGGGGTTGGGTAATCTCGATACGATCTGTCGCGAGTTGATTGCCCACGGTCGTCCGATCAATACGCCTGTGGGAATTATCAGTTGCGCTACGACATCCCGGCAGATGACAGTGGTGTCGACTCTTGAGAATGCACTTCAAAAAATCCAGGGGATGGAAATTCCTACTCCGGCGGTGATCATTGTCGGTGAAGTCGTTTCCTTGCGTGATAAATTACGTTGGTTTGATACGATCACAGAGTAGTGCAAGGGTCTTCAATGTATAGTTTGCCAGTTCTTCTTGTTAATCCGCGATTGTTGCTGATCGGTGGTGGCAAGGTCGCCTACAGGAAAGCCAAGGTTCTGATCGAGAACCGGGTTGAATTCAAGGTGATTGCCGAAGAGTTCCTGCCATCATTCAACAACCTTGACCTTGAGTTTGGGATGGTGCGCAAGCAGTTGTATGTAGATGACCTGACTTCATTTGATATTGTTGTCGATGCGACCGGTGTCTCGCATGTTGCGGATATGCTTCTCCGTGAAAAGGAAAAACGTTACCTGCTGGTCAATATAGCTGCGAGTCCCGAAAAATCGGATTTCTATTTTTCTGCGCTCGTAAATTATGGAATGCTGAAAATAGCTGTTTCTACGGATGGTGCCAGTCCGACGGTTGGTAAGGTTGTTCGGGATAAGATTAAGTCGTTGATACCACAAAGCATCAATGATTTGCTTCAGTCCAAAGCTGAAGATCGTAAGGCTGGAGTCATAACGCCTGAACTGAGTAGGAGGGAAGTAGAAACAGCCATAGATAAAAATAAGGATGCTGATATTGTTTGAATTGTACTGTTTTGAGACGTCGCGATTTGTTGTGGAGTGTCGTAGCTGAAACGGTGGTTAAGCATATTTATGGGACTTAAAATCCCTCGGACGTAAGTCTGTACGAGTTCGATTCTCGTCCCGGGTACCATCGTGAAAACAGGTAGTTAGATTAATTTCTGGCTATCTGTTTTTGTGTCTGAGGGTAGGTAGGAATAGTTATTGGGTACACTTTTAGGTACACTTTCGATTTCTTGTCCATTCCACATATCCACTGGAGCCTGATAAGCGTTTTCTGATAATAGCCACAGCACTGATCCAATGGTAGGGAAAATATATTTATCTCTAATGGTGTCAATTCTATTGGGAGCCCACTGGGCGGACCGGGTTGGAGGAACGATTGACGTCAGGCATTAGGCAAGATCAAACATGAAGAGAGCAGCCTGGCACTAAATATTATTGTGACGACCGGGGTGGGTGGGGAATCATTCATCGTCGCTGGAGGTCTGCCAAGTCAGGGTTACATAACTTCAGTTATGTTTAGGCGAGCCGAGGGAACTTTTACGCAGCGAAGCGGAGTGAAAGCATGTCGTCAGAATGGCCATTCTGCGGTGAGCAAAGCGAACGGAACGTGCCGAGAGAACCGACCAGACGCAGGCAGGCCGGAGGTGCTTACTTGTCTGGATGGTGATAGTGCAAACTGTGGTTTGGTTCATGTCTTTAGGATACTATCTGTAGGTGTAGATTATAAGTGTAAGGGTTGTGTGCGCATCGCTTCTCGGGTTGTGTAAGCAGTAAAACTTATGACCCCACCCGAAGGTGAGGCCACAGCTGTTATGCAGGAGCAAGCTCTGCGAGGAGCCTGGTCTGTTGCTGACGGAGCATGAGGGTAGCGAGTTCATCGACACCGTTGACTGCTCGTTCAGTACCTTCGCAAGTAGCAAGGATGACGCGAGTGGCACAGTTGGCCGACTCGATGAGGTTGCCGACGGATTGTGGAAGCAGTGATGCCTTAGCTGTTACAACTTTCATGATGGACTCCTGATCAGGAAGGTGGGCAGATATTGCCATACATGTGAAGGGGGTTTTGATTGTCATGGGGAATGAGAGGTAAAAAGTTGTGGGGCAAAGTTAGTTGGATACCCGGGGGGGTGGTTTTTGATTATGACCTTGCATGTAAAGTACTGACCCCGTACCCAGATGATAGGAATTTGAATAAACTGATGTGCTTTTAACTCTCCTGTTAAGTGTAGTAATCGGGACTTGATCTGACAGATAGTGTCTGGCTTTGTCCTACGCCCCCGCATACTGAATATCCCTAGGTAATATGAGAAATAGTTGCAACAGGACTTATAGGAAAGCCCCGACCTTAGAAACAGGTTGGGGCTTTGTTTTACTGCTAATCGTGACTTATGAGATAGTTTTTTCTGTAGACTCAACGCGCCGTTCATGTGCAGTTATCTCGTCCCGCAGCCACCCCTTGCCATCCGCTACTGTTCTGAAGAGCCGAACATTAATATATCCACGATTGTGCAGGACCGTCTCCGCAAAGTAACTAATGTTGTAGGTTTCCGGATTCGGGTCCACCCAAGCAATTCTGTGCTTCCGGGTTACCCCTGCCTCCTCGATAATCTGGGGCATGTCATAGTTATCCATTACTCCAGTCTTGTTAATAATGTGTGCCTTCACAAGGACATAGAGGCAGTTATGCTCATCACACGCTGCGACTATGCGCCGTAATATCTCCAGTGACGCTTCACGGCTGTCGCGACCATGTACCTGCACCTTGAGGTAGCCTTTGTCTTCTGTTATCTGTATCTCAGGATTCACTGGGTTCTTCCTTTTGTGCGCAACGGTTGAGCGTTGAGAGGCAAAGTACTTACTTCACGGCATGCAACCTGTTTATCAAGGCCATTTTTCCAATGAATTATCCCACATTGTTTGTTTTTTTCAAATTAGCAGTTTTTGAACCTTTCTCAGGAGCCTGCAATGTAAGAAAGCCCCCGATCCGAAGATTGAGGGCTTTCGTGCTTTATAAATGGTGACTTATAAGAAATGGCCTTGAATTCGGTGACACATACGGTGTGTGTCACCAGTTTCCAAACAGTGCAAGGCCCGCTCTTGTTGCCGGGCCTTCGATATTCATTCGCTTTCGCGCCCCTATCACGGGCTTGGCAGGCAACCTCGCGTTGCCTACATCTGGTGCAAATTCTCCGATAATCAGCATCTGTTTCGATAAGCAGCCTCCTTTGCGCGGCTGAGCAACAATTCAAACATTGCTGCCACACTTTTATTATACTCCATATAGCGGGGTCAGGTCTGTATAGCGGGAGCTGGCGACACTCAATATTGAGCACCCCTCTTTTCTAACAATGCAGGAAGATAAATAAAAATGCTTTGTCACTGAATCATAAAAAGTGACACTTCCGGAAGTGTCCCCGATACTCCACGCGGTTTGCAGTTCATCAGTCTCAATCCCGTCTTGTCCGTTCCCCGACCAGTTCGTTGCCGACCAGACGGACCAGATCGGTCAACTGCTCGGCAATCAATTCTATCAGATCGTCCACCGTGACTATGCCGACCAGCGTGCCAGCATCGTCCACCACCGGCAGGCGGCGCACCCCGCGATCACTCATTTTTACGATGGTTTCCTGCAGGCCATCCTGCTCATTGACGCTGAGCAGTTCGTAGCTCATGGCATCCCCAACTGAGACTTTGTCCAACTCTATCTCCTCTGCCAGCAGTTCGACCACCATGTCTCGATCGGTGAGGATGCCGACCGGCACCTGCCGACCATTACGCTCGTCGGTCACGACCAAGTCCCCGACATGTTCAGAGCGCATCAGTTTGGCAGCTTCAAGGATGGTTGTTGCCCGATCGACAATGACGACTTCGCGATTACAGAATTCACTGACTAACATGGTCTCCTCCTTTGTGAATCAGGTTCAGCCACTCTTCACTCAGTGGTTGTTCGTCCTTGCATGAATGCCGTCGGTCATCGGTACAAAAATGACCTCTAGCACGTCTCTGGTATGTAATTTCCCCCTCAGGTCCTTTTCGACCAGCAGCAGTTCCTGCGACATATAAGGCAGGCCGACGGGAATGACCAGCCGACCACCCGGTCTGAGCTGATCGATCAGTGCCTGCGGCAAATGGGTAGCGGCAGCGGTGATGATGATGCCATCGTAGGGGGCATGTTCGGGCCAGCCGGAGTGGCCGTCACTGGTTTTGACTTCAATGTTGGCATAGCCTAGCCGGAAGAGTAAATCAGCCGCCTCGACAGCCAGCGGGGGGATGATTTCCAGGCTGTAGACCTGTTGCACCAACTGCGCGAGGATGGCCGCCTGGTAACCGGAGCCGGTTCCGATTTCGAGGATGGTCTGCGTTGATTGCGGCTCGAGCAGATCGGTCATCAGGGCGACGATATAGGGCTGGGAGATGGTCTGTCCCTGACCGATCGGTAGGGGCCCGTTTTCAAAGGCATGATCGATCATCTCCGGCAGCACAAAGGAATCGCGCGGAACCTGCTCCATCGCCTCCATGACGCGGGGATCGAAGCTTGGCCTGCCGGTCAGCGAGGCAGTAAACCTCGCTTCTCTCTCGATGGTGCGCAACATCTCACTAAGCTTGATCTCTCGCATGCCACACTCTTGACCCACTGGCTAAAAGGAGTTGAGCGGCTGTCTGTTCATAGCATACCATTCCAGCGTCTGTTTGCAGGGACTTTCACCCTTTACTCTTTACCGGCTTTTACCGGCGCTTTCGGTCCGACCCCAGCTCTACTAACATTAGAATAGGTATTATGTCCCCCGATTCCGTCCCCCGATTCCACGTGTCCAGAATTACTTGACCACAACAATGTGTCAAACGGAGACTTGACCGTTCGCAGTAACAGTTGGATATCTAGCGGGTTGAAGTCCCGTCCGGGGAGTTATCCGTTCACCCCGGTAGTTCAAGGGAGCGGCGTTCTGGTGACAGAGGGTCGTGAGTTCCCAATTGGCAAATCAGCAGGCCGTAACGAAAGTGAACCCGGATGTAGCCTCGTAAATCCAATTGAAGATGCCGACCCTATGGTCATGTGGGGAAGGCCGCTGTGCAAGGATTTTGACAACGGAAACGATCCTTGCAATCTTCCGGGGTAGAAGGGATGGCATGTTGTGGAAGATATTCAACCCAGTGCTGGAGACCCGATGTGGTGGCTCGTGAGGAGTGCCAACCAAGGTGTATAAGGGAGACCGAAATCGCCAAGGGCTGTATCGGGAGTCGGAGGGGTTCATAGTACCGTTTGAGGGCATGGGACAACATAACCCTGCCCGAGGGAAGGAACCCTACTTTGTTCACGCAACCAAAGAGTGGAAGGTGAGGGGATTGCAAATATGCTAACAACCCCTGAAAAGATCAGGACACTACAGAGGAAGCTCTATCGCAAGGCCAAGCAGGAACCGGCCTTCCGCTTCCACGCCTTGTACGACAAGGTCTATCGGGCTGACATCCTCAGTCATGCCTATGCCCTTGTCCGTGCTAACAAAGGGAGTGCCGGGATTGATGGCGTGACCTTCGTGGCCATCGAGGAACGGGAAGGGGTCGCCGCATTTATTGCGGAGTTGGAAGATGCACTGAGAAACAGGACGTATAAGCCCGATCCCGTTAAACGGGTCCTGATACCAAAAGCGGATGGCAGTCAGCGTCCCCTGGGTATCCCGACCATCCGGGACAGGGTGGCACAGATGGCCGCGAAACTGGTCATCGAACCGATCTTCGAGGCGGACTTTTGTGAAACCTCCTACGGATTCAGACCAAAGAAGTCGGCTCACGATGCTGTTGATGATGTCGCCTATGCCCTGAACACCGGGTACGCTGAAGTCATCGACGCCGATCTGTCCAAATATTTCGACACTATCCCGCATGCCAAACTCATGGCAACGGTGGCTGAACGCATCTGTGATGGAGCAATGCTCCACCTGCTCCAGATGTGGCTCAAAGCCCCAGTCATGGAAATGGATAAGGATGGAACGAAACGGAACATCGGCGGCGGCAAGGGCAATCGCAAAGGCACACCGCAAGGCGGGGTTATCTCACCGCTGCTGGCCAACCTCTACCTGCACATACTGGACAGGATATGGGAGCGGAACAACTTGCAGCAGAAACTGGGTGCCCGCATCGTCAGATACGCAGACGATATCGTCATCCTGTGTCGGAGAGGTCAATCCGGGCAGGTCTTGATGGTGTTACGGCAGATTCTGGAGCGGTTAGAACTGAGCTTGAATGAGACAAAGACGAAGACCGTCAATGCTTATCAGGAAAAGTTCGACTTTCTCGGCTTTAGCCTCTGTATGGAGACCAGCAGAAGAACGGGGAAATATTACCCCAATGTTCAGCCCTCGAAGAAAGCCCTGCAAACGATCAAAGACCGAGTGACTCAACTCACGAGAAGAGTTACAACGGTGAAACCGCTTGAAGGGATAGTGTGGGAGGTTAACACCACCGTAAGAGGTTGGGTTAACTACTTTCACTATGGCAATTGCAGCAAGACAATGGTCAAGGTACGGGGTCATGTTGAAGCACGGCTGCAAACGCACTTGCGAAAACGCCATAAAGTCAGAGATCGTGGTACTGGATACGCCCGGTTTAGCAGTAAGACTTTGTACGAAAAATATGGCCTGTACAAAGTGCCGACAACAGCAGTCTGGACGAAGGCGCATGCCTTGCGATGAGGAACATCGGAAAGCCGTGTGCGGGAAAACCGCACGCACGGTTTGATGAGGGAGGGCTGGTTGAAGAAGTCATGGTGAGGTTATTTAGGCACCGTCAGACGAAAGTGACGGCAACAGATAAGCCAAACCTAAAGCTGCTGAGACCTGCTCTCTACTCTACCCTTTGTCATCGGTCAACAAGGAGCGGCAGCGCCCGCCCGACGGAAAAGAGATTACCCCTTGATCACCGCCAGCGGCCGCAGGCGGGCGACGATCTTGCCTATGCCGGCCTGCTCCACCACGCTCACCACATCGAGGACATCCTTGTACGATTCGGGAATTTCCTCAGCCACCGTGGCGCGGGATGAGGCGCGGATGATGATCCCCTTGGCCGCGAGCTCCGCCTCGATGTTGCGGCCGCGGGCCAGCTTTTTCGCCGCATGCCGGGAGAGGAGTCGCCCGGCACCGTGACAGGTGGAGCCGAAGGTCTCGTCGAACGCCCCTTTCGTGCCGACCAGCACGTAGGAGTAGCGCCCCATGTCGCCAGGGATCATCACCGGCTGGCCGACGCTGCGGTAGAGTTCCGAGGTGTCGGGGTGCCCCGGCGGAAAAGCGCGGGTCGCACCCTTGCGATGCACGCAGAGCCGCCGCTTCTTCCCCTCAAACAGGTGAGTCTCCATCTTGGCGATATTGTGACAGACGTCGTAGATGGTCGAGATGCGCATGGCGGCCGGACCCTTGCCGAGCACTCGCTCGAAACTCTCCTGCACCCAGGCGGAGATCAATTGACGGTTGGCAAAGGCGAAATTGGCCGCGCAGGACATCGCTGCCAGGTATTGTTTCCCTTCCGGGCTGGTCAGCGGCGCGCAGCAGAGTTGCCGGTCCGGCAACTCGATACCGTACTTGCGCACGGCGCGCTGCATCATGCGCAGGTGATCGTCACAGACCTGATAGCCGAGGCCGCGGCTGCCGGTGTGGATGGTGACCGTGATCTGACCGGGAAACAGCCCGAGGACGCTTGCGGCGTGCTCGTCACCGATCTCATCGACCAGATCAACCTCGATGAAGTGATTGCCGCTGCCGAGGGTCCCGAGCTGATTGCGTCCCCGCTCGAGCGCCCGGTCGGAGATTATTTGCGGGTCGGCCCCTTTGATCGTCCCCTTTTCCTCAATATGCGCAAGGTCCTCGGCGCGGCCGTAGCCGTGCTCCACCGCCCAGGAGGCACCTTTGGTGAGCATCTTGCGCTCCTCGGCGACGCTCAGCTTCAGATCGCTTCGATGGGAGCCGATCCCGGAAGGGACATTGCGAAACAGTTCATCGGCCAGCTGTTCAATTCGCGGCCGGACCTCGTCGACGGTCAGTTCAGTCCGCAGCAGCCGCACCCCGCAGTTGATGTCGTAACCGACCCCGCCGGGGGAGACCACCCCCTCTTCGGCATCGAAGGCCGCCACCCCGCCGATGGGAAAGCCGTAGCCCCAGTGGATATCGGGCATAGCGATCGACGGGCCGACGATCCCGGGCAGGGTTGCAACATTGCGTACCTGCTCCAGCGCCTGCGACTTCTCATTCTGCAGGACGGCCATCATCTTCCGGTCGGCGAACACCAGGCCATCGGTGCGCATCGCCCCCTCACGGGGGATGCGCCAGCGGCAGGCATCGATCTGTTGCAGTTTGATATCCATTTTTACCCCCGTATTTCTGTGCAAAAATCTCCCGGTAGATCGGGGTTCAGAGATCGACATAGATCTGCGCCCGCCAGCCAGCGGCGGTCGGCTCGACCTCGATCCGGTGATAGGTGACCGCCTTGATCTCCCTCTCCAGGTAATGCCGCTCAGGGTCAAACGTCTCCCCAAACACCCGCGCCCGCAGCCGGCAATCGCCGAGGGTGTCAACCTCAAGTCTGTCGATCTCAAATGCCGCCGGGAGCAGCCGCCTCGATTCGAGCAGAAACAGCAGCTCACTCAACCAGTTGATCATCAGCTCTTCGCGATCCGCGCCCTGCACCTCAACCGGAAACTCCGTCTTCGGCTCGATATCGGTGCAGGCGGTAAGAATCTGCCGCAGACCGAGCGCCGCCTGCACGAACAGGGCGACCAACGTCTCCCCTTCGGCCGCTATCCCCATGTCGGCAGTGTGTTCCAGCAACTGAAAACAGTTCATGGCGGATCGGTCACCCCCCTTGTAAATCTACTTTCCTGCGCGGTCAATCGTGTCGGCTGATGCCGGTTATTTACGGCGCTATCTGCGTTACACCACGATGACTTAGCTCACGATCAGGCCCTCCCCAGCTCGAAGCAGCCTACCGTTTTAATCTACCCCAACCGTTGGCGCTGTCAAACCTTCAGAGCCTCGCCAAGCGACTGCCAACCGATCTTTGTTTGGTGGATAGATCCGTAAACAAAAGAGTTTATATAGCAGAGGAATCCGTATCTGAGAAAT
>DAOWJU010000273.1 GCA_030640215.1 Desulfuromonadales bacterium | reverse complement strand
TTTTGGATACAATCTGTTCAGATGACGTCCTGCTTCTGCGGGGAGCCTTTGGCGGTTTCATGATGACGTGAACTGAACTTTCAGGTAAGGGAGAGATGGGCCCAAAGATGTCTGTGAATTCACGCTCCAGAAGCTCTGATGCCGGGATGCTCTCTGTGTCGGGAGAGCCGATCATGCTCAGATCTGCGAGTATGCTTTCGTTTGGGACTGGAACTCCATAAGTTAGAACGGCATCTGTTGTCGCGTTGAATTCCGGTAAGGCGGCCTGGTCACTACAAAGTCCCCAGAGGTATCTACCAAGGCGGGTGTGAAGAAAAAGAAAGAGGCCCCAAGTCAGCGTCTTCGGCTCATCCTGCCAATGAGTCGCGGCCGTTGCCATGGTCTGGTTGAGCAGTAACTCCACAACCTGCTTACTCGCTTTCAGCCAGACTTGCGTCGTCCCAGGTTTCAGTTTGCTCAATAACTCAAGCGGGACTTCGATGGTCAGCTCGTCCCTGTGTACCCGAACGGGTATTGCCTCCGCTGTCGCCTGGCGGAAGTACAGTGATTGCACCCCTGAGTCACTCTCTGTGATCTCGGTAAGTTGATAGCGTTCAGTAAGGATTTCCCAGAGACTCAGGATGCCTGGAGCATGATGCCAGTCATGCGGCAAAACCAGAGATAGTTCTTCAGAGATCAGACCAGTGAGGTAAAGCGCATCCCATAGCCAGGCAGGAGCGTTACGGGGCAGGTCGAAGCGACGACTGGGCCAGACCTGGCGCAAAAAGATCAAGCGGTCGTCGCGTTCTTTGCGGTTCAGCGGTCGTGTCTCCTGAAGAACCGCAATGGCGCAGGTTAGATGTTGCACAGTGTCCAGTGCCTGTAAGGTCTCTGCGTAGACGCTGTTCTCAGATTGTTCACCCAAAGCCGTTTTGACGGCCTGTCCGGCGAGGTACGATCGTGGGGCGACCAAGGAGCAACTGTCTGCTGACAGAGGTGGCTGACAAGCAACGTACAATTGCACATTGTCTGTGTCCCAGGGCAGAAGAGGCGCTTCCAGTCCAGAACGGTGAGCGGTTGCATTAAGTAAAAGACCGATTAGTTCTTGCGCATGTTCATCGTTGTGTGGCCAGCCGAGTTGCCTGAGCCTGCTGGCAAGATGATGCAAGCGGATGGCCACTTCCTCCGGCAGAGGGGGCTCGCTCTGCTGTATCTCAAGCCACGCGAGTTGCCCTTTCGCCAAATCAGTCAAAGCGTAACGAATAGCTAGCTCAAGTCTTTCCGGCTGCAAGCCAGGAGGCAGACGTTCGTGCCAAAGCAGGAAAAGCAGACGCCACAGACTCATCCAGGCTTTTTCCCCGGGGGCATGCTCAACCCATGCATCCGCGGCTGTCTCTCCCGCTGATATACGGGCGCTTATCGTCAACCCTGGCGTCAAGTCCTGCAGGTTACGCAGACAAAGATTTGCAAAATAATGGACTGAATATTCTTTTGTAGAGGGAGCGCTGGTTACCGTAACGACTTTCAGCCGTTCGAGGAGGGTATCAAGGACGCTTTGAAAATCCTCTGGAGTAATCCGGTTTGCCGGTGGCAGGGAAAAGGAATGCAGCAGACTCGACTCTCCTGACACGACAGACCAGATCGAGACCTCGCGTGCGGCCCAGGTCGTAAAGTGACCAAGGCCCAGAGACTTACAGAGAGAAGTTCCTTCGGCGAGCGCATGATCATCAACAACATCCGGCAGCAGAATCATGCTGCCGGCTAACTGGCTGTCACGGTTTATCCAGAGCACCAGGTCTGGAGTGAGGCAGCCTAGCTCGGTCAGAGTCGCTGGACAGAGTTCCAGACGTTGAAAGGGCAGACGCTGCAACTCAAGCCGCGCTTCAATCCAGGCTGCTAATTGCTGGCGAAACTGTTGAAGCAGTGAAGGGTCCATAACTTTATTTGTGACTTCATCTCCACCTGGGAGTGACGAATAGATATGAGCTTATGGTGTTATTAAAAGGGAAAGGGCCGTCACCATGACGGCCCTCGGGGCGTGTTAGCAGGGCTAAGTTGCATGAATCACCCCCCACAAAATCAAGCTATCACAAGATTTGTTCCTGTGACAAAGAAAATTCAATTTTCCCCGTGTCTTTTTACGTAGCCAGAGTCATTTTAGGTAAAAGGAGTCTTCGGCGGAGACGTTGCCCCCGGAGTACGCCCCAGGTGCGTGTAGGCCTGATGAGTTGCCACCCGGCCCCGAGGAGTGCGATTGATGAATCCCTGTTGCAGCAGGTATGGCTCAATGACATCCTCAATCGTATCTTTTTCTTCGCCGATAGCCGCCGCCAAGGTGTCGAGGCCAACCGGTCCACCACTGAATTTGTCTATAATGGTTTCCAGTAAAAGCCTGTCCATCAGGTCAAAGCCACGTTTATCAACTTCCAGGCGGATTAAGGCTTGATCAGCCATGTTCTGAGAGATGGAACCGTCACCATCGATCTCGGCAAAATCTCTGACCCGGCGTAGCAAACGGTTGGCGATGCGTGGCGTGCCACGACTGCGACGGGCTATCTCGTCGGCACCGGCAGCCGCTATGGCAACCCCCAATATACCTGCGCTTCGCGTGGTGATCGTCGCAAGTTCATCGTGGGTATAGAATTCTAATCGGTTCAGAATGCCAAAACGGTCTCGTAATGGTGAAGAGAGCAACCCGGCGCGGGTCGTTGCTCCGACCAAAGTGAAGTGAGGGATATCGAGTTTAATCGTGCGCGCCGATGGACCCTGACCGATCATAATGTCGAGTTGGTAATCTTCCATTGCCGGGTAGAGAATCTCCTCAACCACTGGCGAGAGGCGGTGAATTTCGTCAATAAAGAGGACATCACCCGGTTCCAGATTGGTCAATACAGCGGCTAGGTCACCTGGTTTCTCGATAACAGGACCTGATGTGCTCCTGATGTTAACACCCATTTCTGCTGCAATAATATGCGCAAGGGTTGTCTTGCCAAGGCCCGGTGGTCCGTAGAAGAGAACATGGTCAAGAGATTCACCGCGACCACGAGCCGCACTGATAAATACCTTGAGATTCTCCTTTACCTTGCTTTGCCCGATGTATTCCGTAAGAATTTTCGGTCGCAGCGACAGGTCGAAGGAACTGTCGTCACCGGTGTCTTCAGCT
>DAOWJU010000243.1 GCA_030640215.1 Desulfuromonadales bacterium | reverse complement strand
TGGTTCCAGGGCGAATCGTTGATGACCACTCTGGAGACAGTCGCCATTGCAGATGACCAGAACTTTGACAGCTTCAGGTTTCCTGTGCAGTATGTCAATCGACCCGACCTCAATTTCAGAGGCTTCAGCGGCACAATTGCCGCCGGTGTTGTCGCCATTGGCGATGAAATTACGGTTCTGCCGTCACGCAAAAGTTCGCGTGTGAAGACGATCGTCACTTATGATGGAGAACTGGCTGAGGCGTTTGTGCCGCAGGCGGTGACTCTGACTCTGGAAGATGAGATCGACATCGGTCGGGGAGACATGATTGTTAAAACCGATAACATTCCTGAAGTCGGTACGGAACTGGATGTTAATATTGTCTGGATGGCGGAGGAACCACTTAAGCCTGGCGATACCTACTATATCAAGCGTGCTGCGACGCTGCTCAATGCGACGGTCACCGCGATCCATCACAAGACGGATGTCAATAGTCTGCAAGAAGGAACTGCGGAGCAACTGGCGTTGAACGAAATCGGTAACTGCCGGTTGAGCCTGAGTGCTCCCGTGGCTCTGGATAGTTACGATGACAATAAGAGTACCGGCAGTTTTATTCTGATCGACCGGGTGAACAACAATACCGTCGGTGCCAGCATGATTGTGCAAAAGGCTCAGGATGCGGTCGTTAGCGAGCACAACTATTCTGATTTTGAAATCGAGCTGAATGATCTGGTTCGTAAACATTTCCCGCATTGGCAGGCCAAGACGATTTTTTAGCACGAGCTTCTGGGAGGCAGTTGGACTATTCATGACGAACGAAACCAAAGCACAGCGGGTTGAACGCCTGAAACAGGAAAAGTGCGGCCTCGATGTTCTGGATGATCTGGCCCGTTATGCGGCCAGTGGTGAGACTATAGATGCCGACACCATTGATCGGATGAAATACTACGGGCTGTATACGCAGAAGTTACATGACGAAAATGATGCAACCCAGTATCTGATGCTGCGGATGAAACTTGTCGCCGGAGAACTGAACCGCGATCAACTGCAGACAGTGATCGATATCTCTACTGATTTTGGACGTGGCAGCGCCGATTTTACGACCCGCCAGAATATTCAGTTCCACTGGGTCGAGTGTCGGAATTTACCTGAGATATTTTCCCGTCTGCAACAAGCCGGGTTGACAACGCGAATGGGCTCCGGCGATTGCATGCGTAATATCGTTACCTGTCCGCTGTCGGGGGTCTTCGCTGATGAAGTGAGTGATGTGACCTCTGTTGTTCAGGAGGTGAATCGATATTTCGACAGCAATCGCGAGTTTATCAATCTGCCGCGCAAGTTTAAAATTGCCATCTCCGGTTGTGCTTGCCATTGCGTGCGCCACGAAGTTCAGGATTTAAGTTTTGTTGCTCTGCAAAAGGGTGATGAGGTTGTTTTTGATGTGGCCGTCGGTGGTGGTTTAAGTGGTGGCAGGCAGATCGCCAGGCGCTTGAATCTGCATTGCCGCAAAGCAGAGATTGTCGAGGTGTCCAAGGCCGTTGCAGGTATTTTCAGAGACCATGGTCATCGAGAGAATCGTACTCGGGCTCGGACCCGTCATCTGCTTGCGGAGTGGGGCGTCGATAAATTCCTCCAGGTTTTGACAGAGCGGTTGGGCTATGCGTTGCCGAGCGGTGTGGAGCCCGATTTGACTCCTGCCGAACAACGCCACCATATCGGGGTTTTTCCTGCCCGTAAGCCCGCTTGTTCCTGTATCGGTGGTAAAACCACCGGTGGGCGAGTCGGGGCTGAAAAGTTGCGGGCGATTCTGCAGTTGATGGTCAAGCATGAGGTGGAGACTCTGCGGATTACGCCAACCCAGGATTTTGTCCTGCTTGATGTCCCGAATTCTGAATCAGAAGCTCTGGTTACAGCTCTCGATGCACTGGACTTGCCGGTTGATCCTTCACCTTTCCGCTTGCGTAGCCTGGCCTGTGTCGGCAGTGAATACTGTAAGTTCGGTGTCAGTGAAACCAAGCAGTTCGCCCGGAACCTGCTGGCGCATCTGGAGCAGAACTGTGCGGATTTCAACAAACCTCTGAGTATTGGCATTTCCGGTTGCCCCCATGGCTGTGCTCACCCCAATCTTGCCGATATCGGTTTGGTCGGTTGTATGGTAAAGGATGCAGCAGGCAGGCGTGTCGCCGGTTATGAACTTCATTTTGGTGGTAAAATTCACGGTTCCGGGAGTCGTTTCGCGGTCAAAACCGGCATTAAACTGGCTCCTGACCAGGTGGCTGTCTATTTCGAGACCTTGATCAAAGGCTATCTGGACGGCGCACAACACCAGAGTGTTGGTGACTATTTGCATAAGCTGACTCTGGAATAACTTTTTTGGGTTTAAAGGCGCAGCGTGTCAACTTTACCTGTTCTTCTCAAAGACCCACAAATCCTGCTCATTGGCGGCGGCCTTGTGGCCTATCGGAAAGCCTCGGTCCTCAACGATAATCTGATCCGATTCAAGATCCTGGCGGAAACCCTGCTCCCCGAATTTGACCTGCTGGACCCGGCCGTCGATACAATCAACAAGGCTCTCACAGAATCTGATCTCAAACCTTTCAATATTATTGTCGATGCAACCGGGAATCCTGCTGTTGCCAAACTGCTTCTTGCGGAAAAACAGCAGCGTT
>DAOWJU010000323.1 GCA_030640215.1 Desulfuromonadales bacterium | reverse complement strand
GACTCCTGAATGACACCAGCTCCGCCAGAGATATCAGTCGTAGCACTCGTTGTAGAGGATATTGCTAAACGTAAAGATGTTATAAGTTCGGCATGTTCATCACGATACTTAAAGAATTCATTGAAGGTGTGCTCAAGCTGCTGGGTCAAAGATTCAACAGCATCGAGCAGGTTGATACGCATCATGGACGAGGAGACCTGATCAGCAAAAAGCTTGACCGTATCGACATCAGTATCAGACAGTTTTTGGCGCTTGTATTTGTTATCGACAGCCAGCAAACCAATAGCCTGATTGCGGACGATGATCGGGCAGAGGATAAAATTGCGAGAGCGCAGTTGCGGCACTGCATCACAGGGCGGCTGCAGATGATATTCATCCGGCATCTTGGTAATGTCATCAATCAACATGACCTGGCGATCAGTGATTGACTTGTAGAGACAGCCAGCCCGCTCGTCGAGAGGCAGCTTACCCTTGGCCTGAGACTCAGTACCATCGAGGTTGACACCTCGACAGACGGCAAAATAAAGCTGCTTCTCTGCTTCATCCACCATCAGAATATTAACACGATCAAAGCCAATGACTTCATGCAGACCATCGGCAGTCAGTTGCAGTACCTCCTGGCGATTGACACTTTTCTGCAGATCAGTATTGATGATGTGAAAGTTCTTAATACTACGATCAAGGTCAGTAAACCGACGCTCGAAAGATCTTTTCTGTTCATCAACTTCCTTATTGAGGGTATCCAGTTTCACTGCACGATCATGAATCTGCTGAGATGCACGGCCAATAAAAAAGCCAAAGGAGCCAAGCACCATCATGGTACCACCACACATGTAGCTGTACATGTATCGGCTCTGTTCTGTCCCCATGATGTCCTGAAACACCTGATCAAGCAGCGAACTGCTATCATCCCAGAACAACATCAGGCGCAGGACAATCCAACCCAGTGGTGCCATGACCCCCAACAACATACCACCGGCTGTATAGGCAATCTCGCGTTTGTCGCTGCTGCCAGTAAGGATTTCGGTTATTGACACTGGTTTCTCCTTAAGATTTCATCGAAGTATCGGTCGCCCAAGTGTGATTCCCAGAGCCTCGGCGGACTTGACCAGACCACTATCCGGGTCAACGCGATTTAGCGAATCAACGGCATCAACAATATCAACATCACAAATCAAACGACCCTGTAGTGAAACCATGCGCCCATATCGATCCTTCTCTATCAAATCGACTGCCTTGACACCAAAACGTGAACCAAGAATTCTGTCAAAAGGTGAAGGCGTACCGCCTCGTTGCACGTGACCTAATACGACAACTCTGGTTTCGATCTGAATCCGTCTAGTGATTTCATCTGCAACATAAGCGGCAATACCACCTAGACGCTCCACACCACGATTTTCAGCTTCTGTAACCTGAACAACCTTCTGACCCTCTGCCGGGAAAGCGCCCTCAGCAGCAACAACAATTGAGAATTTGCTCCCTCTTGACTTGCGTAGTTGAATGGCATCGCACACAGAATTCAGGTCAAAAGGGATCTCCGGAATCAGAATAACGTCAGCAGATCCAGCAATGCCGGACTCGAGAGCGATCCAGCCAGCATCTCGCCCCATGACCTCGACGACCATGACCCGGTGATGGCTTTCTGCTGTGCTGTGCAGTCTGTCCAACGCCTCTGTAACAATGCCCACGGCAGTGTTGTATCCGAACGTGACATCCGTGCCACGCAAGTCATTATCGATTGTTTTTGGTATACCTACCATCGGCATGCCCTTTTCCTGCAGAGCAAGGGCGATTTTAAGAGTTCCATCGCCACCAACAGCAATCAAAGCCTCCGCACCGAGTCGCTTAAAATTCTCGACCACTTCAGAGGAAAGATCGACCAGACGCGTCTCGCCATTCTCCTCAACAGGATAAGCAAGCGGATTACCACGGTTGCTGGTCCCCAGGATCGTTCCGCCGCGTGGCAGAATACCGCGCACAGAGTCAAGGGTCAGTTCACGCCAGCGAGGCTCACCGACCAGACCATCGAAACCGTCCTCAATCCCGATCACCCGCCACTTACGTTCTAAAATGGCACTGCGGACAACACCGCGGATAACGGCATTCAAGCCAGGACAATCTCCGCCACCGGTCAATATTGCAATAGTACGACTCATTAACTTTTTCCTTTGTAACTTTGTACTTAAACTATCAAGAACACCCCCCTGCTCGTTGTACTCGCTTCCCCCCTGTAGAACAGGGGGGATTGAGGGGGGGGGGGTACTTCCCTTTTCACTTACGCTGTTCAGTAGCAATGGCCAGTTTGACAAAACCTGCGTCTCTTGCAAGATCCATCAAAGTCACAACTTTGCCGTGTCGTGACTCTTGGTCCGCTAGCAATAAAATCGTCGTTTTATCAGCAGCAGACTGATGTTCAGCAAGTAATCCTCGAAAATCGTCAAGAGTGATTTCCTTGTCGCGGTAAAAAATATCACCCTCACTGGAAAGATAGATTTTGATCTCTTTCGGCTCGCGATCAACCGTCTGTGACGATGCTTCGGGAAGTTTGATGGAGATGCCGGGGCTTTCGACAAAAGTCGTGGAGATCATAAAGAAAATTAACAGCAGGAAAACCACATCGACCATTGGCGTCATGTCGATTCTTGGTTCGTCATTACTTTGTTTACGCTGAAAACTCATTTACTCCCCCAACAGATCAACCAGACGGAGGGAATATTCTTCCATTTCAATAATCAACTGATCAAGACGGCCGGTTAAATAACGATGCGCCAGAATAACCGGTATGGCAACTGTCATACCGGCAGCGGTGGTCACCAGAGCTTCCGAGATACCACCGCCCAGAGTGGCTGGCGTGCCCATGCCCTGGGTTGCAATTACATTAAAGGCACGGATCATACCTAAGACAGTGCCGAGTAGGCCCAGCAGCGGAGAAATCGTCGCGATGGTTCCCAGAAGGCCCAGGAAACGCTGCAAAGGCGCCGCTTCACGACGACCGGTTTCTTCAACCACGACCTTGATCTGTTCGCGATTGCGACCAACAGCGCGCAGTGCGGCAAGAAAAACCTGAGCTAAGGGAGATTCAGACTTATGACAAATGGCAACAGCCTCATCATGGTGCTCCTTGGCGACCAATGGCTCAACCTGATGAGCAAGTTCTCTGAATTGCTGTCGAACCTTAATATAGGTCCAGAGGCGTTCCAGAAAAATTCCGAGAGCGATGATGGAACAGAGAGCAATCGGATACATCAAGTATCCGCCTTTTTGGATGACGAGCCACATATTGATCAGAACTCCTTAGAGAATAAGGTCATAAACATAGAGCGTTAGAATTGAAGACCATCACGCAAAAAAACACGGCACGATATAATCCGAACGATTTTATTAGTTTTCATACAGGATTACAATGAAAACCCCGACTCATTGACTAAATCTCGAGAAAAGCCTTGGCGAGTAATGAATAGGTGGTTTCGATATGTTCTGGAATCACTCTGGTCTCAGCAAGAATTGGCATAAAGTTGCTATCACCTGCCCAGCGAGGAACAATATGCATATGGATATGATCCGCGACACCCGCTCCGGCAACCTGACCAATATTCCAGCCGACATTAAAGCCCTGCGCGGCACAGACATCGCGTAACACTCGTTGACTGCGAACCATCAACTGGTGGATTTCAAGAGCCTCGTGGTTCTCAAGTTCGGCCGTATCTGCCAGGTGCCGGTAGGGAGAAACCATCATGTGGCCACTTGAGTAGGGGTAGCGATTCATGATGACATAGCAGTGTTCACCACGAGTCACGATCAGGCGTTCCTGATCATCAGCAGGATCTTCGTCGACACAGAATATGCAATGGCCATCTTTCACCCCCTGAATATATTCAAGGCGCCAGGGCGCCCACAATCGATCCATCATTTGCCTCCGAGCTTCTTTTTATTGGTATCAATCAAGCCGAATGATCGTCCCCTGTATACCATGACCGATTTCTAGCAGACCGATGCTGTGATATGCCATGCTGCGCCGGTCTGTTGCGCTGCCAGGGTTAAAGAATAAAACACCCTCGCGGTGGTGACATACAGGGATGTGGCTATGGCCATAGACCAGGCAATCGAGCGAAACCGATGAAAACTCTGCGTGAGCCCTCTCTTCAATTTCCTCAGGTGGTCCCCAGCCGTGGATCATTCCTATCGTATAGTTGCCAATCTTGATTATTTTCTTCATCGGCACACCCGGTGCTGCCGGATCCATGTTACCACGGACAGCGTGGACGGGATAACCGTCAAAGGCACTAAGAAGATCAGGTTCAACCAGATCGCCCGCATGCAATATCATATCAACCGGAGCGAGAACATCTTCGATCAGATCCAGCAAAAAAGCGTGTGCATCGGCTGAATCAGGCAGATGGGTATCTGAGAGGACCGCTATTCTTAACGGCGAATCGGGTAGATTATTCATCAAAAGACAACCTGAAAATAATGGCTAAGACACGGAGTCTCTACAATTTCTGCACATAAAAATGACACCTTTTAATTATAGCCTGGAAACAGGCCTGTCAATGTTTCTGGCAAAAGATGCCGAATAACGGCCTTCCCAGGCCAATTTCAGCCACACAGAGACTGTCAATTCTCATCATTTTGATCACTAACGCAACTTGACGCCCAAGATAAAAGCGATAACTTTACTGTTAGTTGAGATCTTTTTACCCAAGTTTGCACATTGGCATCAGCATTGCTGTGTATACATCTTGCTGATTCATAATATTTGTACTCTTACTGTTCAAGGCGTTTTTCCTTGACAAAGGATAGCTATGAGCATTATCTAGACTTTTTATTATTGCTAAACTTTTTTACTAAAACAAAAAACCACCACAATCATTGGCCATCAGACTGCGAGCCAGGGAGGCACAAAACATGTCAAAACGTCAGGAAGCGCTTGATTATCATTCAATGGGGCGCAAAGGTAAAATCGAAGTCATCACCACTAAACCATGTGCAACAAGCAGAGACCTTTCTCTGGCTTACAGCCCCGGAGTTGCTGAGCCTTGCCTGGAGATAGAGAAGAATCCTGATGACGCTTATAAATATACCGCAAAAGGCAATCTGGTCGCAGTTGTATCAAATGGCACCGCGGTACTCGGCCTCGGAGATATTGGCGCTCTGGCGGGCAAGCCAGTCATGGAAGGTAAAGGGGTTCTCTTTAAGAGCTTCGCCGATGTTGACGTCTTCGATATCGAACTCAACACCAAGGATTCCGATGAACTGATCCGCACCGTCAAACTGCTTGAACCGACTTTCGGCGGTATCAATCTCGAAGATATCAAAGGGCCTGAGTGCTTCTACATCGAGGAAGAGCTCAATAAGATCATGAACATCCCAGTTTTCCATGACGACCAGCATGGTACCGCAATCATCTCCGCTGCCGGTATGTTGAATGCGCTGGAAATCGTCGGTAAAGACATCAGTAAATCCAAAATCGTCGTCAATGGTGCTGGCGCTGCCGGTATCGCTTGCGCCAACCTCGCGATCACCATGGGCATCGACAAGAAGAATGTCATTCTTTGCGACACTAAAGGCGTCATCTACAAAGGGCGTACCGCGGGGATGAACGAATACAAAGAGCGCCTGGCAGCAGAGACCGATGCCAGAACCCTCGCAGATGCCATGGTTGACGCGGACATCTTCTTCGGCGTTTCGGCCAAAGGTGCTCTCACAACCGACATGCTGAAATCAATGGCTAAAGACCCGATCGTCTTTGCCATGGCCAACCCTGATCCTGAGATCACCCCACCGGACGCCAAAGCTGTTCGTGGTGATGTCATCATCGGCACCGGTCGTTCTGATTACAACAACCAGGTCAACAACGTACTCTGCTTCCCCTTCTTGTTCCGCGGCGCACTCGACACCCATGCCAGCGCCATCAACGATGAGATGAAATTGGCTTGTGTTAAGGCTCTGGCCGAATTGGCCAAAGAGGACGTTCCCGATTCAGTGCGTAAAGCCTACGCTGGGGAAGAGATCAAATTCGGGCGCGAGTACATCATCCCCAAGCCTTTCGATCCGCGGGTTCTGTTGCATGTCGCTCCAGCGGTCGCACAGGCTGCTATGGATTCGGGTGTTGCCCGTCGTCCGATCGAGAATATGGATGAATACAAGGAGCGCCTGGAAGCGATGCAGGGCCATTCCAAGCAAATTATGCGGACCCTGATCAACAAGGCCAAGTCCTGCCCGAAACGGATTGTCTTCCCTGAGGGTGAAGAAGAGAAGATCATGCGTGCAGCCCAGATCCTCGTTGATGAAGGCATCGCCAAACCGATCCTGCTCGGCGACGAAGCCGAGATCAGAGACAATGCTGCCAAGGCGAATCTGGATTTGACAGGAATCACGATTATCGACCCGGTCAAAAGCGACATGATTGAAAGCTACACCGAAGAATTCTACACCATGCGCCAGCGCAAGGGCGTCACTCAGGCTGAGGCCCATCGCACCATGAATAAGAGCCGCAACCATTTCGGTTCGATGATGGTTCTGAAGGGCGATGCCGACACCCTGCTCTCGGGAATCAACCACCACTATCCAGAAACCATCCGCCCGGCTCTTGAGGTCATTGGCAAGCATGAGAAGCTGTCCAAGGTCCACGGCATGTACATGATGGTCACCAAGAAGGAAGCGACCTTCTTTGCCGACACCACTGTGGCGATTGAACCGACAGCAGAGGAACTAGCCGAAACAGCTATTTTGACGGCCCAGAAGGCCCGTCAATTTGATTTCGAGCCAAAGGTTGCCATGCTTTCGTTTTCCAACTTCGGTAGTGCTTCCCATCCACTGACAACCAAGGTCAAAGAGGCCACTAAAATGGTCAAAGCCTATGATCCTGACCTGGTTGTTGAAGGCGAGATGCAAGCCAATGTGGCCCTCGATCCTGAGCTGGTCGAGAAACAATACCCCTTCTCCCAGGTCAAAGGTGATGCCAACGTCTTCATCTTCCCCGACCTGCAATCTGGTAATATTGCTTACAAACTACTGCATAAATTGGGTGGTGCTGAGCAGATCGGACCAATCCTCATGGGCATGAAGAAGCCGGTTCATATCCTGCAGCGCGGTGATGCTGTTGCTGACATCATCAATATGTCTGCTGTCGCGGTTGTCGATGCTCAAGAGTACGCCGCGCAGGAAAAATAAAGGGACGCGAAAGTCAAACCCTTATTTTAACAAATGCATAAAGAGGGCAGCCTGTAATGGGCTGCCCTTTATGGTTTTTGCATCTTTATTTTACGTCTTGGTTTCCTCGTCTCGTGTCCCGCGTTCCTCGTCCCGGTTTTCCTCTTTCCCGAAGGGGAAACACCTGTTAAAATGCCGCCCACTAAACATAACTCGTGTAAGGAAGAGACAAGATGAAATACCAAAGTACCCGTGGTCAGGTCAAAAACATCCCATTTAAACAGGCTGTCCTGATGGGTCTGGCAGAGGATGGCGGTTTGCTCTTGCCTGAGACTATTCCGCAGCTGACTCCTGGTGATCTCGACGCGCTGTCAATGCTGGCTTACCCGGAACTCGCCTTCCAGGTCATGAGTTATTTCATCGAAGATATTCCAGCCGCAAAGCTGAAAAGTATGATCGACCGATCCTACGCCAGCTTTACGAACCCGGACATCACCCCGGTCGTACACAAGGACGGTCTCTACATTCTTGAACTCTTTCACGGCCCCACCCTTGCCTTCAAGGACGTTGCTCTGCAATTTCTGGGCAACCTGTTTGAGTACCTGCTCACAGAGTCCGGCGAACACATGAACATCATCGGTGCGACCTCCGGAGACACCGGCAGTGCAGCAATCTATGGTGTGCGTGGAAAAAAGAATATCAATATCTTCATCCTTCACCCGCATAAAAAAGTCTCGGTAGTACAGGAGCTGCAGATGACAACGGTGACCGATGCGAATGTTTTCAACCTTGCCATTGAAGGAACCTTCGACGATGGCCAACGGATTGTCAAAGAGATCTTCGGTGACCTCGATTTCAAGAAACAACATGCCCTCGGTGCCGTCAATTCGATCAACTGGGCACGCGTTCTCGCCCAGGTTGTCTATTACTTCTACGCCTGGGGCCAGGTTCGCAAACAAACCGGAGCAGACAAAGTCTACTTCTCTGTACCAACCGGGAACTTCGGTGATATTTTTGCCGGTTATATTGCGAAAAAGATGGGACTGCCAATCGAAAAACTGGTGCTGGCCACCAACGCCAACAACATTCTCTCCCGCTTCGTCAATGACGGCGACTATTCTATAGGCGATGTCCACCCGACTTTCTCGCCATCAATGGATATCCAAAACGCGAGCAATCTGGAGCGTTATCTTTTCTACCTCTTCAATGAAGATTCAGAGCGACTGGCTGCAGCCATGCAACAGTTTGCCGAAACCGGACAGCTGTCATTTACCGATGAGCAGATAGCTGAGATCAGCGAAACGTTCCTGGCAACTTCCGTGGACAATGATCAAACTCTGGCAACCATTCGTGATTTCCATCACACCACCGGCTACATTCTGGATCCGCATACAGCGACGGGAATCAAAGCTGGCAAAGATCTCTCCGGCGGTGAATATCCTGTGATCTGTCTGGCAACCGCTCATCCGGCCAAATTCCCTGATGCTGTCAACCAGGCAACCGGCAAAGATCCAGAGCGACCAGCAAGCCTTGAGGGACTTGAAGAGCGTGATCGCCGTTGCGAAACCGTTGATGCATCGGTTGACACTATCAAATCGTACCTTGCGGAGAATGCCCTGTAGCATCGACATCTCAACACTCGATTCGTGCACAGAGGAAATCCTGTGTTTCTCGATTGATGCGGTTCGTTCCTCACCACATCCTACGCATACACGGCACCTTCCCACTCATTTGCCTGCATCACCGTAGGATGCTGGTGAACGGAGCGACCCGCATCGTTTGGTTTAATCGTGATTCGAATGTGGAGTACGGTTGAAACCTCCTCCGCTCATTTGCCTTGTTGATGGCCACATTGAGATAATGGAACTAAATTAGTGCCCATACGGAAACTCCAGATGAGTACGAGTGCAGTTTTCGATTTGGAAATGAGCAATTTTTCGCAAGGTCAAGGAAATCAAGCATTTGAGCGGAGGCGTAGTACTTTACGCCGCACAATCAAATGTGCAGATTGACG